>NZ_QSTQ01000021.1:0-43501 GCF_003438275.1 Collinsella sp. OM07-12 | reverse complement strand
CACTTAATGTGCTTTCCGTCTTGCGCAGGACTGTAGAGCAGAAAAGTTCATGTGCGCCGCCCGGCTCCCGCGACTCTCAGGGGTATCTCTCATGCAAAAACTCTTGTCTGATAAAGTCCGAGGTTAATGGCGTTCTATACCGTAAATTTCAAAAAAGTTGAAAATTCATTACATTTGTACGTTGACTTTAGGTAACTAAAGTTTCATACTGCTTTTCATCCACTGGGGGATGTGAACACGCACGGAACGTTCACATCATGATCGAAGAGGATTTCTTAGACATGTTCACGCATCAGCTAAACATTATCAGCGTAGTAATTATCTGATGCGGGTTAGCACATACAGCTAGCCCGTACGATAACGGGCGGCTGATGAAGATGAGGGCCGTCGAGCGCAACCGACGGCCCTCATTTTTTATGTCTAGGAAGTTCTTTTTAGAGGAGGAAATGTAATGAACGGAGTTTTGCTCATGGTTGTGGCCGCGGCGGTGCTCGCCTGCGGCTATCTGGGCTACGGTCGCTGGCTGGCCAATAAGTGGGGCGTTGACAAGGATGCCCTCACGCCGGCCAAGCGCATGAAGGACGGCAAGAGCTTCTCGCCCGTTTCCGCCTTCACCGCGTTCTCGCACCAGTTCAGCTCGATCTGCGGTGCCGGCCCTGTCACGGGCACGATTGTCGCCATGGCCTTTGGCTGGCTGCCCGTCGTGCTTTGGGTTCTCGTCGGCGGCATCTTCTTTGGCGCCGTCCACGACTTTGGCGCCCTGTACGCCTCGATGAAGAACAACGGCAAGTCCCTGGCTCAGCTCATCGAGAAGTACATCGGCAAGACCGGTCGTCGCCTGTTCCTGCTGTTCTGCTGGCTGTTCTGCATCATCGTCATCGCCGCTTTCACCGACATGGTCTGCAAGACGTTCATGTTCACCCCGGCCGTTGACGCTTCTGGTGCTGCTACCGGTGCCATCGACTTCACCAAGTCCTATGCCGCCGGCTGCGCTGGTACCATCTCCATCCTGTTCACCTTCGTCGCGATCGCCTTTGGTTGGGCTCAGAAGAAGTTCAACCTCACCGGCGCTGCCGAGTTCGTCACCGGCGTGGTGCTCATGGTTCTCATGTTTGCCGTCGGTATGCAGTTCCCGGTCTACCTGGATAAGTTCCAGTGGTTCGCCGTCGTCATGGTCTACCTGGTCTTTGCCGGCGCCATGCCCATCCAGATGCTCAAGACCCCGCGTGACTACCTCACCTCGATCATGATGATCGTCATGATCGCCTGCGCTGTCCTCGGCATCGTCGTCCTGGGCGTCAACGGCCAGGCCACTATCACCGCTCCGGCCTTTACCGGCTTCTCTAGCGCTTCTGGCATGATGTTCCCGGTCCTGTTTGTCTCCGTTGCCTGCGGCGCTCTCTCTGGTTTCCACAGCCTCGTTTCTTCCGGTACCTCCTCCAAGCAGGTCGAGAAGGAGCAGGACGCCGTCAAGGTTGGTTACGGCGCCATGATCGTCGAGTCCTTCGTCGGCATCCTTGCCATCATCGTCGCCGGCATCATGTTCTCCGACATGAACACCGCCGGTACCGGCGCCCTCAACGCCGGCGTCGCTTCCACCCCGTTCCAGATCTTCGCCGCTGGCATCTCCCGCGGTATGCAGGCCTTCGGCGTTAACGGCACGCTCGCAACCGTCTTCATGACCATGAACGTCTCCGCACTGGCCCTGACCTCGCTCGACGCCGTTGCCCGCATCGCCCGCACCTCGTTCTCCGAGTTCTTTGCCCAGACCAACGACGCCTTGGCCATCGAGTCCAAGGCCGGCTACATGAAGGTCCTCGGCAATCCCTGGTTCGCCACGGTCGTTACCCTGCTTCCTGGCCTCGCCCTCGCCTTTGGTGGCTATGCCAACATCTGGCCGCTCTTTGGTGCTTCCAACCAGCTGCTCGGCGGTATGACCATGATCACCCTCGCCGTGTTCTGCAAGTGCACCGGCCGCAAGGGCTGGATGCTCTACGTGCCCGTCGCCTTCCTGCTCTGCTGCACCTTCACCTCGCTGGTCCAGAGCGCCATGGGCTGCATGACCGCCGTCCAGGCCTACGGCTTCTTCGGCACCATCCCGGCTACCGCCACCACGGCCGCCGTCTCCGTCGCCGCCACCAAGGGCCTGCAGCTCGTCTTCGCCGTCCTGCTGATGGTCCTGGGCCTCATCGTCGCCGTCAACTGCCTCAAGGAGTTCTTCGGTAAGGAGGCTGGCTCCATGCCTGACGAGGAGCCCGAGTGGTCCGAGATGGGCAAGGCCGAGTACGGTCGCGCCGCTGCCGCTGAGGCTCCTGCCGACGCCGAAGCCGCCAAGGCCTAGTCGGTCGGACGGGTTGGATCTCCCATCTATTTGACTCGGAAAGACCGGGTCCGCGACTGCGCGGGCTCGGTCTTTTTTCATGCAAAAACGAGTGACGCCCGAGTGTTCTCGCAGATGTTTTGCGTGGACAAGGGCGCGCGTTGTACCATATAGACGTATATGTGTACATATGAAAGGGGCCCCGTGGCCAAGACGGTATATTCCGATAATCAAAACAATGTCGATGCTTTGGCTGAGCGCCTGAGCAGCCAGACGTCGCTTTCTGCTGAGCGTGCCAAGCTGGTTGCCTACGACCTGCTTTGCCGTAAGGCGCTCAAGATTAAGTCGAGTGCGCTGGCGCAGATTTTCCGCTCCGTCGATAAGGAATGCGACACCAAGGCGATGCGCGATGAGCTTATCGCGGCAAATATCGTGACCAAGATTGAGGGTAGCGGCATTAACGGGCGCCCGGCGTTCTATACCATCAATGCCGAGATCCGCGATGCCCAGGAGCGGCCTGTCGAGTCCGTCGAAGATTT
This sequence comes from Collinsella sp. OM07-12, assembly GCF_003438275.1. Taxonomy (NCBI): domain Bacteria; kingdom Bacillati; phylum Actinomycetota; class Coriobacteriia; order Coriobacteriales; family Coriobacteriaceae; genus Collinsella; species Collinsella sp. OM07-12. The sequence continues at coordinate 40,642 of NZ_QSTQ01000021.1, read as the reverse complement.
TGTCGTCGAGGATTCCGCTGACGTGCCCGCTGTGGAAGAAGTTGCTCCGCGTGAGCATGTCGATACCGATGAGTTGCTCGATGAGAACGTCGTGCGTGCCTTTACGGCCAAGGCGGGACGCGGCGGTTTTGGCGGGGGTGGCAAGCGCGATGCGCAGCGCCGCGCCCAGCAGGAGCGCTTCCGTCGCGCAGTTGCTCAAAAGGGTGAGACGGATGCCGAGGCTGTCGAGGAAAAGTCCGTTGGGATGCAGGAGCCGACTCGCACTCAAGAGCATGCTGAGATCCAGGAGCCCAAGCGTCGCCGCGGTGCGCATTTTAGGGCCGAGCAGCAGGATGTTGCGCTCGAGGCCGAAGAGACTGCCGAGGTTGCGGACGATTCCGAGAAGCCGGCCAAGAAGGCCTCAGACTCGTGTCGTCCCGGTCGCGGCTTTGCAGGTCGCGCGTATCCCGTAAAGCGCCAGGAGAAGGTTAATCAGGTTCCGGAGGTGCGGGCCGAGAAGGCCGTGAAGCCTGCCGAGGCGGAAGTTCGTGAACAGAAGCCTGTTGATGAGCAGGTTGCGTCCGATACGGAGACCCAGGGCCAGCAGTCTACTGATGAGCAGACGGAGCAGGGCGCGTCGAGCAAGCCTCGCCGCCGTCGCCATCGCGGGGGCCGCAGTTCCCATGCCGAGACTGCAACCGAGAAGATCACGCCGCGGGACGAGGATGTGAAGGCCGAGGTTTCTGCGGGGCAGCCTAAGCGCCAGCCAGCGAAGGAGAGCAAGTCCGATCGTCCGCAGAAGCAGGCGTCTATGCCGAAGCGCGAGCGCAATTCCCAAGGCGATTCTAAGCGCAAGTCTCAGAAGAAGCCGGAGTCTGCCGCAGTAGATACTGCTGCCCAGCAGCCCGAGTCGGCAGCCCACGGCGAGGTCTCGGCGTTTGCTCTTGCCCGCGTTTTAGGCAGGCAGCTGCTCAAAGTTGTCCCTACGCCTATGGCGCTCTCTAAGATCAAGGAGCAGCAGACACAGATCGTAAAGGTCGAGGGCAAGGACGGCAAAAAGGCTCCGCAGCGCGCTCAGCACAACGAGATGTCCAACCGCAAGATTGCCGAGGAGATTGCGACCATCCAGGCTTGGATTGAGCAGAACCGAGGTGCCGACACGCCGGTCGCTTCGCGTCGCCAGCGCGCCTACCAGATCTTTAACGACGAGAAGGCCTTTGACGGTAAGCACGGTGAGCGCCTGATTAAGCGCATGGCCGAAAAGGGCATCAGCATGCAGGCGATTAAGGTTGCCCCCAACCGCCCCGTGCACTTTACGGGTTTCTTTACGCTGGGCGCCGACAAGCCGTTCATTATGGTCGAGAACCTGGACACCTACGACGAGATCGTCAAGCTGCTGCGTGGCCGCAAGCACGCCAAGCTCTTTGGCATCAAGGTGGGCGGCGTGATTTTTGGCGGCGGATGCAAGGCGAGCGTCTCGCATGCCCTGGACGATTATCTGGCCGAGATTGGCTATCGCTTTAACTACGTCTACTACGTGGGCGATATCGATCGCGAGGGCGCGCGCATCGTCGAGCAGACTCGCAATGCCAATGTGGTTGAGATTCGCCTGCATGCCGGCATGTACCGCGCCATGCTCGCCGAGCATAAACGTCGCGTGAAGGCCGGCGGCGAGTGCGAGCCCGCGGCTGCCAACCAGGGCGTGCCGCAGAACCTGGCGGCCACGATCAAAGACCTGCCCATGGTTACGCGCGTGCAGTTCCGCAACGTGCTGCGCGAAGGCGGGCGCATTCCGCAGGAGATCCTGATGACCGCTGACTATCGGGATGGCGACTCGGGAAGCTTCGACCGCATGCTGAACAATTAGTTCCGCCGGCCCCGGGAGAGCGGGGACACCGACTTAGGTTTCCTGCTCTAGAGTCCTGCTCACGATGGAGGCCACATTAAGCGGCCTCCTGTTCGTGCGGAACTGGGCTGATATTTTCTAGATGTAAGGCGCTCTTGGTTCTAATGGGCTTGGGGCGCCTGTATTTTGAGGGTGGATTTTTGGGACATGCCTGAAAATCTACCTTTTGCAACTTCTCGTTCTGTAGGAGAAGCTATGACCGGCACTTTGGGAGCGTCCCTAAGTGCCGGTTTGGCTGGAAAGTCGAGATGCGGGGAGCCCGTTGCTGGTATGGGACGGAGGGATTCCGCGTCCGCCTTTTCGGCGGCCGCGTCCCGCTGCGTCGCTTCGCTCCTTGCGTGCTGCGCTGGAAAACGCTTCGCGTTTCCTCAGCTCCGCACCCTTGCGGGTTCGAATCCCTCCGTTTGCTCACAAGAAAGCGCCCTGGGCTGATGAAAGCTCAGGGCGCTCAGTTACCTTGGCTGGGACGGAGGGATTCGAACCCCCAACAGCCGGCACCAAAAACCGGAGTTCTACCGTTGAACTACGTCCCAATGTGTGGTGTTGCCCAAAAGCAACTCGTCTAGTTTACCTAATCTGCGAGGGCATCGCAAACGCCATCGAGCAGGCGTACGGCGAGCGTCTGCGCGTCGCTGGCCGTGAAGGTGCCGTTGTAGCGCGTCATGCCCGTGAGCTCAATGCGAATGCGAGCCGGCTTCTGCTGCGCGGCGACATTGGCGGTGCGGATGCGCTGGGCCAGGTTGTGGCACTCGGCGAGGGCAATCGTGGCGCGCGGTGCGGCGTCGGCGGGCAGCTCGTCGCTTGCGATTTCGAGCACCAGGTCAACGTCGGTTGGGACCTCGGAGTCGCAGAGCATCATGCCGCTGTTGTCGGTCGTTGCCGTGGCGATATTCCACATGCGCGACGCAACGCTGCGTGCGATGGGGTCCTCGCCGATAACGGCAATCTGAAAGCGCTCAAGCACATTGGCGGCACGGGCAAAACCGATACGCGACTCGGCCTCGGTGACCGAGGGCTTACCCTCCCACACATGGTGCAGGCGGTTGATGTAGGCGTAGGTGTCCTGGAAGGCCATGCCGTCGGCAAACAGACCGACATTTTCCTGGAACTGCTGCAGGGCGGCCTCGGTATGCGGGCCAAAGTAGCCGTCGTCCTCGCCGCAGGCAAAGCCCAAAACGTTCAGAGCGCGCTGCAGGGCCTGCACATCGGCGCCATGGAAATTGGGCATGCGCAGATAGAGGGTGCGGTCGCCCAGCTTATACGAGGCGTCTACCAGGGCGCTCCAGCAGGGGATATCGACGGCGCTGCCGGCGGCGAGGCCGCTATCGAGCCTAAAGGTGCCAACAGCCTGCTCGGTGGTGGTGCCAAAGCGCTTGTCGGCGACCTCGGCGTCGTCGATTGTATAGCCGAGCTGCAGAAGGCGGGACTGGACGTCCTCGACGGCTGCTCCCTGCATGCCCGTAGTAATAGGTTCCATGAACGAACCCCTTTCGGCGTACCATTCGTACTATTTGAGCGTGTGTCGGATAGACAACGCAAAGGGATGCATAAACATGCACTCAACAGTGTAGCAAGTTGTACCCAAATACGCTGCTGACAGGTTTTATAACCCCCGCTAGTTAAGGCGCTCCACAAAGAAATCTGCCATGGAGAGGAATAGCTCGCGTGCATGCGGGTCGAGCTCGACGCCTTCGATGGCGGCCTTGGCCTTAGCGGTCAGGTCCAGCGCGTAGGTGTGGGCGTAATCGATGGAGCCGGTCTCCTGGAAGATCTCCACGGCGCGTGCGAGCTGCGCGGGATCATCGGTGCCCGAGGAAAGAATCGCCTCGACCTCGTTGTGGTGGCGCTCATCAGAGAGGGCGTGTACGGCGACGAGCGTACGCTTGCCCTCGGTGATGTCGGTACGGAAGTCCTTATTGGCGGTTTCCTTGGTGCCAACAAGGTTGAGCAGGTCGTCCTGGATTTGGAAGGCAAGACCGGTGTGCAGGCCAAAGGTGCGCAGCGCCTCGATTTGCTCATCGCTGCCGCCGCCAATAATGGCTCCGGCGGCAAGCGGCGTCGCTCCGCTGTAAAACGCGGTCTTGTGCGTCGCCATGTCCAGGTAGTCATCAACCGAGATATCAAAGCGCTCATCACGGACCCAACCCAGGTCGAGCGCTTGGCCCTCGATGGTGCGGACGATCATCTCGGTAAGCTCGTGGAGCACGCGCACCTTCACGTTGGACTCCAGCGTGGGGTCGTCGAGAACCGTCTTGGTGACCATGGTGAGCGCTAGGTCGCCACAATTGATGGCAAGGCCCGTGCCCTCGGTAAGGTGCATGCAGGGCTTGCCTCGACGAAGCTGTCCGTTGTCGGCGATGTCGTCGTGGATTAGCGCGCCCGACTGGAAATGCTCGATGGCTGCCGCGGCGCTGCGGGCGCTCTCAAAGCTGCCGCCTACCGCGGTGGCGGCGAGCATGCAGATGAGCGGGCGGTGGCGCTTGCCAGCGTTTGCCGTAAATGCCGAGAGCGGGGTATACAGGTAGCGCTCGATATCGGCGGAAGTCGCCTGTCCGTCAAAGAACGTGGCCAGATAGTCGTTAATCTGGTCAAAGTGCTGGGCTAAAAAGCTAGTAAACGGACTGGACACGGGTTCTCGCATTCTTTGATAGGTTGCATCGTTGCATTATGCAGACAACATATTGCCACATTAGGGCGTCGAGCGCGGCGGTTGAAGACGATTGGTCCATGCGGCCGCAAGTGCGGTAGGGGCTTGGCTAGATAAGCCCAAAGTGTTCGAGCGCGGTGACGACGCCGTCGTGGTCGATGCTGTCGGTGACATAGTCGGCCTTTTCCTTGAGGAAGTCCGGTGCGTTGCCCATGGCGATACCGACATCGACGGCGTTCATCAGCGAGATGTCATTGCTGGCATCACCGATGCCATACACCGTTCCATGGTTGGGGTCGAGAGCGTCGAGTACGGACTGGATACCCTCGCGCTTGGTGCATTCGCGAGGCGAAATCTCGGTCACTTCGAGCTCGAGCTCGTTAAAGCAGAGCAGCGGCTCAAACGCTTGATCCTGAGCGATGCGGTTGGCAAGCGACGTAGACATTAAGATCTTGTAGGCGCTGTAATGTTGCAGCTGCGTAATTGCATCGCCCACGGTGCGGGCGTATCCGGGGGCGTCGGGCGCATCGGCACTCATGCGAACGACGCCATTGAGTCCCTCAAAACGAATCACTTCGTCCGATTGCTCAAGAATGGGAGCAAGGCGCTGCAGCATGCCGGGCGTCATCGCCAAATCGCGAATCACGTGTCCCTCAAGTTCGACATAGCCACCCGCGAGGCAGACGATGCCGGTCCAGGGCAGCTCGAGCAGCTTTGGATGGATGCAGCTCAGCGTGCGCCCTGTGCAGATAAACGCCATATTGTCCTTGGCGACAAAATCACGGATGGCTTGCGAGACCGCTTCATTGGGATAGGGGGAGAGGTCTCGCTCGCCCTCGGGAAGCTCTTGTGCCACTCGAGGGTCTTGCCAGGCGAGTGTTCCGTCGATATCGAAGAAGCAGATATCGCCGCGCTTATGGGCTGCGCTGGCGGCAGGGGAGGCCGAGGTGGTGGGCACAAATCCCGGCTCGAGGCCCATGATCTGGTCAAAATGCTCTTTAACGCGGGGAACGGAGATGCCGATAATCACCTGGGCGGTCTTGCCCGTAATGATGAGGCCCTTGGCGCCCACCGCGACAAACGACGCATTATCTGCAACGATGGAAGGGTCTGCGACCTCGACGCGCAGGCGCGTGGCGCAGTTGGTTGCGCCCACGATATTGCCAACGCCACCTAAAAGCTGAATTACCCGCTCAGCGAGGACGTGATCTTGATCGGATTGAATACTGACCTCGCCATTGGGAGATTGCTCTTTGACAAAGCCGCTTCCCGTTAAACGATCGATTGCCGCGCGATTGGAGGCATGATCCTCGCGGCCCGGCGTCTTAAGGTCATAGACCAAGATGAGTGCTCGAAAACTAACAAAAAAGATGAGGCTAAAGGCAAGACCGATACCGAGCGCCAAAAGGTAGGAGCTGGCATGCATTCGCATGAGTGGGATGAAGTTGAAGGCCGTCATTTCCATGAGACCGCCCGAGAAGATGCCGACGATGCCAAAGAAGTTCATGGTCATGGCAAGGCAGGAGGATAGGACGGCGTAGAGCAAAAAGAGTCCAGGATAGGTGAACATAAAGAGAAACTCGAGCGGCTCGGTGACACCGCAGACCACCGAGGCGACGATGGCGGGCAAAAGGATGACCTTAAGGCCGGCGCGGCGTTCGGGTTTGGCGGTGAAATAGAATGCTGCCGCGATGGCGGGAAGGCCAAAGAGCTTGCCCCAGCCGGTGGCGGTAAAACCTGCCCAGGGCGCAAGTTCATTTAAAGGGCGCGTGCTATGGGAGAGAATGGGGAGCAGGTTGGTCCACGTGGCGTAAATACCGTCGTGAATGACCAGATTGTCGTAATAGATGGGCATATAGAGCAGGTGGTGCAGCCCCATGGGCTCGAGTGCTCGCTCCAAAAACACAAAGATGCCCACGCCGAAGGGGCCGACGCCCGCAAGTGCGTGGCGCAGCGTTTCGGTTACAGCGTATGCGAAGGGCACGATGGCGGCCGAGATGGCGGCAAGGGCAAACACGGCAAAAAAGCTGATGAGGTAGACCAGCGAGGAACCCGAGAAGGTGCCGAGCCAATCGGGAACCTTGGCATCGTAGAAGCGGTCATGGATGGCGACGACGGTTGCCGATACCGCCAGCGGGCCGATAATGCCGGTGTCGAGCGTCTTGATGCCGTCGATGACGGTGATACCGCTGGCGGGGGTCAAAGATGATGGGTACTTAAGCCCAAGGTTGTCTCCGCTCAGCTTAATGATCTCGCTCAAAAAGAAGCAATAGGCAAAATAGGCCACAAGCGCCTCGAGGCAGCAGCGTGCCGGTTGCTTTTGGGCAAGACCGATAGGCAACGCTACGGCAAAAAGGAGCGGGAGACGTTTAAAGACCGTCCACGAGCCGCGCTGGATGATGGTCCAGAAAACGTACCAAGGGGTTCCGTATACGGCGAGGTCACCGACGATGTCTACGGTCGTGGCGAGGGCGGAGATGCCGACCATGAGGCCTGATATAGAAAACAGCATGGCGGGCGCGAACATGGCTCCGCCAAAACGTTGGATTTTCTGCAGCATAATATGCCTTCCGGATGCAACATGCTGTGCGAGCAAGAACGTTTAAACAATGAACTCATTGTAGAGGACTGGCTGCTTGCCGCATTGACGGTTTTGATTCGAATCGATTGGAGCATCACGGGCGCCGTTGACAGTTAATAATCGGTGCTTTGCCGATAGACGGTTTAAACAACCCAAAGAAATGCTATCGTGCCTAGCCATACATATTAATTAGAGGTGAAACAATGCCAAAAGCGATATACGAAGGAATCTACCGAGAAATACGCTCGCGCATCATTAATGGGACCTATGCGTTTCAGGAGATGCTGCCAACCGAAGCTGAGTTGACCGCGGAGTTCGGATGTACTCGCAATACTGTCCGTCGCGCCTTGGGTATGCTGGCCGACGGGATGTTTGTGCAGCCCATACACGGCAAGGGCGTGCGCGTTATTTGGCTTAAGGGCGAAACCGACATGTTGGGCGCACTCGAAGAGGTTGAGTCGTTTGGCGAGTTCGCAAAACGCAACAATGCCGTCGCATCGACCGAGGTCAAGTCTTTTGAACATTTGATTTGCACGGAGCAACTTTCTCGTCGCCTGGGCTTTAAGGTGGGCGAGGAGCTGATTCGTGTAGTGCGTGTCCGAAGCCTCAACGGCAGTGCTCGCCAGGTGGACCACGGCTACTTTTTGGAGTCGATCGCCAAGGGCCTGACGCCCGAGGTCGCCGAGAAGTCTATCTACGACTATCTGGAGCACAAGCGCGGCATCAAAGTGATGGCGAGCCGCCGTACGGTGAGTGTCGAGCTCGCCAACGATGAGGACTGCAGCTACTTGGACCTTGGCAAATACAACTGTGTCGCCGTCATGGAGAGCCAGTCGTACACCTCGGACGGCATCTTGTTCGAGGTCACGCATGCCCGCACGCATCCCGAGATCTTCCACTACCGCGTCAACTCCAAGCGATAGCCGGCTAGCTCGCAGCCTGACGAGACTCATGCCCTCAAAGCGAAAACGCCCGGTCAAACCGACAATGCATCGGCTTGACCGGGCGTTTTCGCTGCATTCGATAATAAATAATTGTTTATACAAAACTTGTCAAGTATCAAGTCGAAATTACCGTTCACCGAAGTTTTTCTACCGCTCTAGTAATACTTGTTCAAACAACTAGCCAAATAGCGTATTGTACAAATCAGCAAAAGGGGCAAAGTCCCCGAGCCAATCTCCGAAGGCGGCGGCAAAGGGTGCCGCCACGGTGTGAAAGGGTGGATTGTAATGAAGAACGAAATGAGCAGAAGGCAGTTCCTGGGCTTTGCTGGTTCCGCGGCTGCGGTTCTTGGTCTGGGCCTCGTGGGCTGCGGTGGTTCTGCCGGCTCTGGCTCCTCTGCTTCTGGTGACGCTGCCGAGGTCTACTTCCTCCAGTTCAAGCCCGAGGTCGACAAGGAGTGGAAGGAGATCGCCAAGGCGTACAAGAAGGAGAAGGGCGTCGAGGTCAAGATCGTGACCGCCGCCTCCAACACCTACGAGGAGAAGCTCAAGTCCGAGATGTCCAAGAGCTCCGCTCCGACGCTGTTCCAGGTCAACGGCCCCACCGGTCTTAAGAACTGGAAGGATTACTGCGCCGATCTGTCCGACACCAAGCTCCGCGGCGAGCTCATCGACGACTCCCTGGCGCTGCAGTCCGACGGCAAGGATCTGGGTATCGACTGGGTTCAGGAGAGCTACGGCATCATCTACAACAAGGAGCTCCTCGAGAAGGCCGGCTACAAGGCCGAGGACATCAACTCCTTCGACAAGCTGAAGGCTTGCGCCGATGACATCCAGGCCCGCAAGGACGAGCTCGGCGTTGACGGTGCCTTCACTTCCGCCGGCATGGATGACTCCTCCAGCTGGCGCTACACCACCCACCTCGCCAACCTCCCGCTCTACTACGAGTTCGAGAAGGAGCACAACCAGGAGGACGACGAGATCAAGGGCGAGTATCTCGACAACTTTAAGCAGATCTTCGACCTGTACATCACCGACTCCACCTGCGATCCTTCGCAGCTCGCCTCCAAGACCGGTGACGACGCCACCAACGAGTTCGCAACCGGCAAGGCCGTCTTCTACCAGAACGGCTCTTGGGCCTACGCCGACCTCACCAAGGCCGGTATGACCGACGACCAGCTCGGCATGCTGCCGATCTACATCGGCGTCGACGGCGAGGAGAACCAGGGCCTGTGCTCCGGCGGCGAGAACTACTGGTGCGTCAGCTCCCAGGCTTCCGAGGATGCCCAGAAGGCCACCGAGGACTTCATGTATTGGTGCGTCACTTCTGACACCGCCACCAGCATCATCGCTGACAAGATGGGTCTGACCGCCCCGTTCAAGAGCGCTAAGGAGACCACCAACGTCTTCTCTCAGCAGGCCGTTGCTATGGCCAAGGACGGCAAGAAGACCGTCGCTTGGGACTTCGTCTACATCCCCTCTGAGGAGTGGAAGAAGAACCTCAAGCAGGCTCTCATCGCTTATGCTGCCGACAACACCAAGTGGGACGGCGTCAAGAACGCCTTCGTCGATGGCTGGAAGACCGAGAAGGCTGCTTCCGAGTAAGCAGTTGCTGCCCAAGCTATCTGATTAGCGACAGGGGGCGGGCAGACGTAGGTTTGCCCGCCCCCTGCATATTGAAAGGACCCTTCTATGGGCAAAGCACTCAAGCGCTGGTGGCCGCTCTTTATGCTGCCCACGTGCCTGGCGTTTATGATCGGGTTCGTGATTCCCTTTATCCAGGGTTTCTATCTCTCGTTCTGCCAGTTTATTACCATCAATAACGCGCACTTTGTCGGTATCGAGAACTACGTGCGCGCACTGACCGACCCGCAGTTCTCCACGTCGTTCTTCTTTACCGTGGCGTTTGCCTTCCTGTCGACGGTGCTCATCAACGTGATCGCGCTGGCTATTGCGCAGGCGCTCACTCGCAAGGCGCTCAAGGGCACCAACATCTTCCGTACGATTTTCTTTATGCCTAACCTGATCGGCGGCATCGTGCTGGGTTACATTTGGCAGATTCTAATCAACTGCCTGCTCTCCAACGTGGGTGCCCAGCTTATCGCCCTCAACTCCGCCGCTGGCTTCTGGGGCCTTATCATCCTGACCCTGTGGCAACAGGTCGGCTACATGATGATCATCTACATCGCTGGTCTGCAGTCCATTCCGTCCGACTACATCGAGGCCGCCAAGGTCGACGGCGCTACGGCATGGCAGACGTTTTGGAAGGTTAAGATCCCTAACCTGATGCCGACGATTACTATCTGCCTGTTCCTGTCCATTACCAACGGCTTTAAGCTGTTCGACCAGAACCTCGCCCTTACCGGTGGTGCCCCTGCGCACTCCACCGAGATGCTCGCCCTGAACATCTACAACACGTTCTATTCGCGCGCTGGCATCGCATGGCAGGGCATTGGCCAGGCCAAGGCAGTCATCTTCTGCATCCTGGTCGTCGCTATTTCCATGATCCAGCTTAAGGCCACGAGGTCCAAGGAGGTGCAGCAGTAATGAAACGCGATAAGGCTATCAACCGCGCTCTCTCGATTTTCTTTACAATCCTGTCGCTCGCGTGGATCTACCCCGTGTTCATGATTGCACTCAATTCCTTTAAGAAGGGGACTGCAATCAGCACCACCACGGCGTTCGATCTGCTCACGCCCGAGACGTTCAACGGCCTTGCAAACTACGTGCATGCTCTTAACGAGCAAGGCTTTGCTTCGGCGTTTATGTATTCGCTTATCATCACGGTCACGTCGGTCGTGCTGATTTTGGTGTGCTGCTCCATGTGCGCTTGGTACGTGGTGCGCGTCAACAGCAAGATTTCGAACTTCCTCTATTACCTGTTCGTTTTCTCGATGGTCGTGCCCTTCCAGATGCTCATGTTCACGCTGTCCAACCTCGCGGACCGCATCGGCTTTAACACGCCGTTCAACATCTGCTTCATCTATCTGGGCTTTGGTGCGGGCCTGGCGGTCTTTATGTTCGCCGGCTTTGTCAAGAACATCCCGCTCGAGATTGAAGAAGCGGCCATGATCGACGGCTGCAACCCGGTCCAGGTGTTCTTTAAGATCGTCCTTCCCATCATGAAGCCCACCTATCTTTCGGTCGGCATCCTCGAGACCATGTGGGTCTGGAACGACTACCTGCTGCCCTACCTTACGCTCGACTCCACCAAGTACAAGACCATTCCTATCTTGATCCAGTACTTCCGTGGCGGCTATGGCCATGTCGAGCTTGGCCCCATGATGGCCTGCATCATGATGGTCGTCGTCCCCATCGTCATCATGTACATCTTCTGCCAGAAGTACATCATCGACGGTGTGGTGGCAGGTGCCGTCAAGGGCTGATGCCGTAACTGTTTTGCAAGTTTTGGCGGCGCCCCTCATCGCGGCGCCGCGTATCGAAAGGTAAAGACATGGCCGAGATCGTTCTCAAACATGTTCAGAAGGTGTATCCCAACAACGAGTCAAAAAAGAAGGGCTTCTTTGGCAAAAAGAAGAAGACCGGGGAGAAGAAGCACAACCTCAAGGTTACCGAGGACGGTGTGCTCGCTGTAGAGGACTTTAACCTCACCGTTCACGACCAGGAGTTCATCGTCCTCGTTGGCCCCTCTGGCTGCGGTAAGTCCACGACGATGCGCATGGTCGCCGGCCTGGAGGACATCACCTCGGGTGACGTGCTCATCGACGGCAAGCGCGTCAACGACGTCGCTCCCAAGGACCGCGACATCGCCATGGTGTTCCAGAGCTACGCTCTGTACCCCAATATGACGGTGTACGAGAACATGGCGTTTACGCTTGAGCTCAAGAAGGTCCCCAAGGACGAGATCGACCGCAAGGTTCGCTCCGCTGCCGAGATCCTGGGTATTACCGAGTACCTTGACCGTAAGCCCAAGGCACTCTCCGGCGGCCAGCGTCAGCGTGTCGCCATCGGCCGCGCCATCGTGCGTGACCCCAAGGTCTTCCTGATGGACGAGCCCCTGTCCAACCTGGATGCCAAGCTGCGTAACCAGATGCGCGCCGAGCTCATTAAGCTGCGTCACGAGATCAAGGGCACCTTCATCTACGTTACCCACGACCAGACCGAGGCTATGACCCTCGGCGATCGCATCGTGGTCATGAAGGACGGCGTCGTCCAGCAGATCGCCACCCCGCAGGAGGTCTTCAACCATCCCGCGAACATCTTCGTCGCCGGCTTTATCGGCGTGCCGCAGATGAACTTCTTCGATGCCCAGCTGGTGCGCTCGGGCAACGGCTTTACCGTCAAGACCGAGGATATGAACGTGGCGCTCGCCCCCGAGACCTGCGCTCAGCTTGCTCTCAACTGGGACGGCGGCGACGTGAAGGAGATCACGGCCGGCGTGCGTCCCGAGCAGATTCTGCTTGCCGACAAGGGCGAGGAGGGTGCGCTCCAGGGCACCGTCGAGGTGACCGAGCTCATGGGCTCGACCGAGCATGTCCACGTGACCGCTCCCGACGGCCAGTTTGTCCTGATTATCCCCGTCGTCGACCTCGAGGCCAAGGGCGCGCTCAAGGCGGGCGACCCCATCTGGTTCAAGTTCGAGAAGAACGCGACTCATCTCTTCGATAAGGTGTCTGGCAAGAACCTTATCTAGGCCCGGTGCATCCAGGCCCTCCCTTTGGGCGACTGCGGCTTTGCCATCCTTTTGCCGCGGTCACATATAAGGCTCCCCTCCCGTCCACTGGGCGAGAGGGGAGCCTTTCTTTGTGTTGGGACTGTCTGACCGGTCGTTTGTCTCGATCTGTAACGGATAGGGCCGATTTCGGACGTTAGATGTTGCAGATCGAGGCGGTTCCGCTGAGCTAACCATTTCATCTAAATCTGTAACACCAAAGGCGAATTTCACCTGCTAGATGTTACAGATTGAGATATTGCTGCGGGACGATTCCGTTTGTCTCGATTTGTAACAGGAAGAACCAATTTTAGGTGCCAGATGTTACAGATTGAGATGAACTCAGATGGACGGTTTTGATTGTCTCGTTCTGTAACGGGCGGTGCCAATTCTGCTGGCTAGTTGTTACAGATCGAGATTGTTTGGCAGAGTCGGGTCACAGGGTAACGTGCGGGCACAAAAAACGGAGCCGTGTTGCCACGACTCCGTTTCTGAAGAGGATGGGTAAGGGGAATGAGCTAGCTCAGGTGCCAGATCTCGTCGTTGTACTGGGAGATCGTACGGTCGGACGAGAAGGTGCCGGCGTTGGCGATATTGATGAGCGCCTTGCGCATCCAAGCGTCCTGGTCCTCGTAGTCGGCCAGCACGCGCTCCTTGGTCTGGATGTACTCCTCAATGTCGAGTAGGGCCATAAACCAGTCCTTGCCCTTGATGTCGTCGTGCAGACGCTGCAGGCGCCCCGCGTTGCCGGTCGCCATAAAGGCGGGGTTGGTGATGAAGTCCACCAGCAGTTTGATGCCGGGCTTGCGGTAGAGTGCGCCGGCATCGTAGGTGCCGTCGGCGTAGAGCTGCTCGACCTGCTTGGACGAGGCGCCAAAGGTGTAGATGTTCTCGTCGCCCACGAGCTCGGCAATCTCCACGTTGGCACCGTCGAGCGTGCACAGGGTTAGGGCGCCGTTGAGCATGAACTTCATGTTGGAGGTGCCGCTTGCCTCCTTGGAGGCCAGGCTGATCTGCTCGGAGATGTCAGCGGCGGGGATCACGCGCTCGGCGGCGGTGACGTTATAGTTCTCGATCATGACAACCTGCAGGTAGGGCGCCACGTCGGGGTCGTTTGCAATCCACTGCGACAACGTCAGGATCAGGTGAATGATGTCCTGGGCGATGGTGTAGGCAGGTGCCGCCTTGCCGCCAAAGATGATGGTGACGGGGTGAGTGGGCTTGTTGCCGTTCTTGATGTCGAGATACTTCCAGATGATGTAGAGCGCGAGCATCTGCTGGCGCTTGTACTCGTGGATGCGCTTGACCTGAACATCGATGATGGCGTTGGAGGGAATGGTCACGCCCTGCTCGAGCGCCATGAACTGGCGCATGATGCTCTTGGCCTCGACTTTGGTGGCAGCCAGGCGCTCAAGAACGTCCTTGTCGTCGGCGAATTCGGCGAGCTTGCTCAGATTGCCGGTGCTGCGCCAATCGGTGCCGATCACATCGTCGAGCAGGCTGGCGAGCGCGGGGTTGGCACCATGGATCCAGCGGCGGAAGGTGATGCCGTTGGTCTTGTTGGAGAACTTCTCGGGATAGATCTCGTAGAACGGATGAAGCTCGGTGTCCTCCAGGATCTTGGTGTGGAGGGCGGCTACGCCGTTGATGGAGAAGCCAAAGTGGATGTCCATGTGGGCCATGTGAACGGTGTTGTATTCGTCGATGATGGCGACGCGCGGGTCATCGTGCTCGGCCTTCGCAATCTCATCGAGCTTGACGATAATGTCGGCGATGGCAGGGGAGACCTTCTGCAGGCTGGCGAGCGGCCACTTCTCGAGGGCCTCGGCAAGAATCGTGTGGTTAGTGTAGGCGACCATGGAGCGTACGATGGTCACGGCCTCGTCAAACTCGATGCCATGCTCGGTGGTGAGCAAGCGAACGAGCTCGGGAATGACCATGGTGGGATGCGTATCGTTGATCTGGACTACGGCGTAGTCGGCCAGATCGTGCAGGTTACTGCCGCGCTCGACAGCCTCGTCAATCAGGAGCTGGGCAGCGTTGCTCACCATGAAGTACTCCTGGTAGATGCGAAGCAGACGGCCCTGCTCGTCGGAATCATCCGGATAGAGGAACAGGGTGAGGTTCTTGGCGATCTCGGTCTTATCGAAGTCGATGGAGCTGCCGGGGACCAGGCCATCGTCGACACTTGCCAGGTCAAACAGGCGCAGGCGGTTCTTGGTGGGCTGGCCGTAACCAGGCACATCGATGTTGACGAGCTTGGAGGTGACGGCAAAATCGTCAAACTCAACGGTGTAGGAGCGGTCGTCATCGACCAGGATGTCCTGCTCGCCAAGCCACTCATCGGGGACGGCCTTCTGCTGCTTATCGACAAAGCGCTGGCGGAACAGGCCGTAATGGTAGTTGAGGCCCACACCGTCTCCGGTAAGGCCCAGCGTGGCGATGGAATCCAGGAAGCATGCGGCCAGACGGCCCAAGCCACCGTTGCCCAGCGACGGCTCGACCTCAAACTCCTCAATCTTGTTGAGGTCGTGACCGGCGGCAGTGAGCTGATCCTTAACCTCGTCGTAGATGCCAAGGTCGATCATGTTGTTGATGAGCAGCTTGCCAATCAAAAACTCGGCAGAGATGTAGTAGAGCTTTTTCTTGCCATTGTTGAGCGGGCAGGCGGAAGAGCGCTCCTGCACGAGCTTGACCAGCAGCTTGTAAATGCGACGGTCGTCGAGCTGCTCGAGCGAGGTGCCAAAAGACTGCTCGGCGAGTTCCATGAGGTTTATTTGGGGCATGTTTCCTCCTGTGATGGGTTGTTTCATGTCTGCAATTCATAAGAAGCCCGCGCGAGGGGATTGGGGTGGCCTCGCGCGGGAAAAGCAAGCGCGTCCGCACGGTGGGGAGGGGTCGGGCGCGGTAGCTCCTATTGAGGAAGCTCGATTTCAGCTTCCGACGGGATGCGGAAGTAGGTTTCGGTCCAGTCGGTGAGTTTGTGCTCAAGCTCGCGGGTGATGGCGCCGTCGAGCATGCGCCAGGTCCAGTTGCCGCCCAGCGTGGCAGGGGTGTTGATGCGCGCCTCATTGCCCAAGTTGAGCAGGTCCTGCATGGTGTAGATGCACGTGTCGCTTACGCTGGCGGCGATGGTGCGATTGAGTGCATCTGCCATGGGTTCGCCGGCCTGCTGATGGGCGTACAGGGCTGCCTGCTCGCGCTGACGCGGGGTGGCCGTTCCCTCAAACCAACCACGCGCCGTTTCGTTGTCGTGGGTGCCCACGTAGGCGACGGTGTTGGCAATGTAGTTGTGCGGCAGGTAGTACGAGTTGGTGCCCTCAAAGGCAAACTGCAGGATCTTCATGCCAGGGAAGCCCGAGTTGTCGCGCATGTCGATGACACCGGGAGTGAGGAAGCCCAAGTCCTCGGCGATGATGGGCAGCGTGCCGAGCTTTTCCTCGAGCGCTTTGAAGAGCTTGAGGCCGGGACCCTGCGTCCACGAACCGTGGGACGAATCGGGCGAGGAGAACGGCACCTCCCAATAGGCCTCGAAGCCGCGGAAGTGATCCAGGCGGATGACGTCGTACATGTCGAGGGCAGCGCGAATGCGGCCCTCCCACCAGGAGAAGCCGTCGGACTCCATGGCGTCCCAGTCGTAGATGGGGTTGCCCCAGTACTGGCCGGTGGCCGAGAACTGGTCGGGCGGCGTGCCGGCGACGCTCACGGGATTGCCGGCGGCGTCGATCTTAAAGAGCTCAGGTGTCGCCCACATCTCGACGGAGTCGCGCGAGACATAAATGGGCAGGTCGCCGATGATGAGAATGTCGCGCTCGTTGGCATAGGCCTTGAGGCGGCTCCACTGGCGATCGAAGAAGTACTGCGTCATCTGGTGGTAGAGCATGCGCGCCGGATGGTCGGCGCAGACCTTGGCGGAAGACTCGCCGCGGGTACGGAGCTCCGCGGGCCACTCCCAAAACGCCTTGAGACCGCACTCCTCTTTGACGGTCATGAACTCACAGTAGGGGATGAGCCAGTCCTCGTTGGCCTGGATAAAGTCATCAAAATCGGCCGGCTTGTCGGCAGCAAAGCGCTCAGCGGCTCGGTCGAGAATCTGACGGCGGCCGCCAAAGATAGCACCGTAGTCGACATTGCTGGGATCGGAGCCCAGGTACACGCCGTCGATATCGTGCTGCTCCAGATAGCCGGCCTCGATAAGCTCGGCAAAGTCGATAAAGTTGGGGTTGCCCGCACGGGCCGAGAACGACTGATAGGGCGAGTCGCCATAGCTCGTCGTCGTAAGGGGCAGAATCTGCCAGTAATGTTGTTTGCACGAGGCAAGAAAATCGACGAAGTCGTAGGCATTCCAGCCAAAGCCGCCGATGCCGTAAGGCCCGGGCAATGACGAAACGGGCATCAGAACACCGCTTGCACGCTCCATGGATGCACTCACCGTCCTTTTGAATAAGGGGCTGCGCCGTAGATGGATAGACGGCTCGTCCCGAGTTTCCATTTCTATTGTCCCTATTGTAGAACATGTTGTTTAAACATGTATATAGAGAATGAAAAAGTTGCCGAATTTCGGTGAATGGTAGTGCGCCATAAAGACGATATGAGCAGAACAATGTGAGCCCCTGCTTCGTATCGTCTTTTGATTCGTGGGCCAAGGCTGACAATGGTCGTCGTCATTAAAATCCGGCAGCCAGCCAGGTTGCCACAATGCGAGACTGGCTCACAATGCCACATGTTGCCTCTATTGGCCTTGAGGTGCACGCCCGCAGCATCAAAGGATGCGCCTTCAATCCGTTCACGGGCGAGATCGGCGGGAAGCCCTTTCTCCTACGACCCCGCCTCCGTCGCCGACTCGATCCTTTCTATCGAGTCGCCCGGGGCAGTCTACGAGTCCGGCGTCACCGGCTTTCCCTTCTGCAGGGAGCCGCGCTGCCTCGGCGTGGACTGCGTCATCGGCGCGGTCTCCAAGATGCAGAGGCCCGCGGCCGACAAGCGACGCAAGACCGACAAGCGCGACGCCGAGTTTTCGGCCAAGCAGCTCGCACTGCACGAAATCGTCGAGGTCCACGTCCCCGACTGCGAGTGCGAGGGCGCCAGGGACCTCTCCCAGGCCCCCGCCGATGCCCGGGAGAGGTTACCGTGTTACCGTCAAGCAGCGCCTCTCCAAGTACCTGCCCAGGAATGGGCAGTGCCACCCCGGCGGAGACGACCAGAGAAGGAGGCTCGGGACGTGGACCAGGGCGCACTGGGCCTGGATCGAAGCCGCGGAGATGGCCGACCCCACGGCCCAGCAGACCCTCGACTGCTATAAGGAGCGCGTCAAGCGGGCGGTAGACGAGAAGAAGGACCTGGAATCCAAGGTGGAGTCCCAGTCGGAACAGCCCCGATGGAAGCCGACGATGGACGTGCTCAGCTGCATGAAGGGCATCGACGTCGTCATCTCCGCTGTTAGTGTTAGTGTATTTTTCACCGTTCAGTTTAATGCTACCACTGACAGTTGAAACGCCTGTGGAAGGGATAGCCTTGTTGGACGGGGACTATTCGTGATAGTATCGCGCCGCAACATCGAGGCGCGAATCGCCCATGTGGTGGCAGTGCGAGTTTCGTGAGGTGTGGTGTGGACGGGACGCAGCGTTTTATGGGTCTGGCCGGTCCGACTGGTGTGCAGTTCTGTCGGGCCGGCCGAGATTGGTGAAGAGATCGCGTTGTTGAATGAGCGAATTTTACAAGCAGCTCTTCAAGGCGCTCTGGGCGTTGGCTAGGGCTGCGCAGTCAATCGCATGCAGCGATAGGCGAGGTGATTGCTCGATGGGTTGGCGACTAGTTTTGTGCCGTACTTGCCCCGGTGCCGTCGTTATCTGCCGAGTACCAGAATGCGTAGGCCGCAACGACGGCATCGTAGACGGCTGCAACTACGTTATCCACGACGGCTGCGAAGTTGACTACAACGGGAATGGGGCCGGTTTTGGAATCCATCTTCTCTACTTCTGGGGTCTCGTACATGGGAACATCTCCTTAGAGTTGGGACAGGACGCTCAGGTCGCCTAGATCGTCATCGATTAGGTCGATATAGAGGTCGCCGTCCATATTGATGTCTGCAATCAACGATGAGATCTCTTCCATCTCGTCAATCGAGTGCATGCGATTGGCCAACGCGGTAATAACGGGTTTATCCCAAACGGTTGCCATTCCGGCATCGTAGTATTCCTGAAGACTGTGTTTGCGAACGTTTCCAATGATGAGAGGTATATAGGGGGATACGACGATATCGCCATTGGCGTGGATGGCCACTTGGTCAAATTGCATCTGCAGCTGGGGGAATCTGACCAAGTGGTCGATGGGGTCGCCCCACTCAAACATGAAGTAGCCTCGATAGCCTGGATCGTATCGAAGGTCGTTGATCGTGTTGACCAACCGACGGTATTGATTATTTGAAGGGCGAATTGTGCGGTTTTTTCGGGCTCTGCCGAGGAGCATAAGTGGCTGAACTCGAAGGTCAATTCGGTCGGTCCTGCTCGACGATTTCAGCTTGTCCCGGAGCATCGTGCAAACTGGTTTGAAATCGTCGACATTAAATGATGTTGGACAAAAGGCAATCGAAAGGTGCAGCGAAGTTTCGTTCAGCGTGATATCGATGGCGTCTAGTACCCGGTCGTATAGCCCCGGGAACCCCCGCATATGTTCATGAGAATCACGTAGGCCATCGAGGCTAAACTGTATGCCGTTTAAACCGGTATGTTCGAGCTCATGCCAAGTAATTGAGCTTGCGAGCAGTCCGTTTGACACGAGGTTGCATTTGACGCCAGATGTGCTGAGCCGCCGCAAAGATTCGACGACAAGATTCTTGCGCAGAAGGGTCTCGCCTCCGCAGAAGCAGAAGCTAAAGGGGTGCATTTGACAAATCGAGTCGACGAGTTCGAGGACTTCGCTATCGGATAATTCGTTTGCGAGGACGTCGTTTTCTCCACTGTTGTTGAAGCAGTGTAGACAACGAAGGTTGCATTTGTTTGTAATGTCGAGCGCAACGCTGTGAGGCGCTCCGATTATTGCTGTCATGCTCATTATTGCTCCTTATCGAGCGGACGAACAAATAGCTTGACGTCGCCCGAGTCGAGTTCGTCGGGCAGGGTGCCGACTAAGAAGAAGCCAAGGTGCTGGCTGGAACGGTCAAGTTGCTCGGCAATTGGGGTGGAATTAGGCGCATCTATTCTGAGCGTGCGGTAGGCTTTGGGAGCGGAAGATTCGTAGTATTCTGCAAGACGGTCGAGCACGCTGGCAAGCAGCGTAGGGCTGCAATTGTAAGACGTTTTGTTGTTTGACGATTAGGCTGTTATTGAAGGAGTGGACTTGAGTGATGGCGATGTCGGACGTTATAGTTCCAATGGTGGGGTCATGCCTGCTGCTGGTGTTCGGAATAATGATGTATCGAGGCAAGCTCACGGGATTGCTTGCTGGAATGTCATCGCTATCGGGAGGGCGTTTAGAGGAGGAAAAGCGGACGGCCGAGTCTCTAGGCACAAACCGAGCGGTGGGGGCGGTTATAGTTTTCTCCGCAATATGTCTCCTTTTTTCGTCCCTTTTTCCGGACAAAAGGGCGATTTTCGGTCTGATGGTGGCTGCCGTAATAATCGCCGCACTTGCCTATGTAAATAGGGAGTCTATTCGTATGTATATCAAGGCGAAACGGAATCCTGGGCATCGCAACCCGCGATAGTGTTTTGCGAGGATTAACAATAAGGAGTGTATGGGAGCGATTAAGCGGCGAACTAATTCAGTTTTGGATAAAAGGTCGCTTGATGGGGGCTGGCATGTTTAAGAAGACGGTTAACGAGTTATTTCGCTGTAAAGGGTCGCGGCTTTTCGTGATTCTCATGTCGGTGAATTATGCTCTCTCGTGCGTCATGCCCGCCTTAAACGGTGGGTTTGTAGATTTTCTCGTGACGAATAGGGATCCATCTCGCGTCGTATGGTTTGCAGCCTTTGTTGCCAGCATAGGGATATCGGCATCCTTCATGTCGTATGCGATGGGCGTGAACGTATCGCGCGTCATTTTGGAGATGACTACGAGACTGATGGGGGCCACGTGTGAGTCGTTTGAACGAGGGCCCTTGGAAAAGGGGGAGCAGGCGGATTCATCCTATACAACGCAGAGGGTGTATGCGGATTCGAATGCGGTGTCATCGTTTGTCGTGAACAACTTCCTGACAATCGGGCTTAACATCATTCTGATTGTGTTTATTTTCATCATTCTGTTTTCAATTAACCCGGTGTTTCTGGCGTTAAGTACATGTTCGCTTGGGGCATACTTCATTTTATTTAGGGTGTTGAAAAAGCCGCTGTACAACAGTTCGCTTGCGAACAAAGAGGGGTTGAGCAAGCTGTTCGCATCCGTGAGCGGCGAGCTGTCGCAGTTGTTTGACATTAAGTGCGATGGGGCATATGACCAGAGTGCCCGTACGCTCAAGGGGGTATTCGAGGGGTACTACCCGATTTACATGAAAGCAAGTAGGGTCTCGAATCTGGCCACCTCGAGCGACGGCCTGATCTCATCTGTGTTCCGGGGAGCGTTGCTTGTGATCTCCGGAATGGAAATATTAAGCGGAAGAATGAGCATTGGCGAGTTCACAATGGTGAACTCGTATTACTCGATGGCGTTCGGATGCTTCAAATATTATTTGAATTATTTCAAATCATATCAGGACGCGAGGGCCTCGTTCGACCGATTGGAGGCTCTGTCGGAAGGCGCCGAGGACCGCGGCACCATCTCGGTTGGGCACGTGGAGAGCATATCGTTGTCCAACATCGCGTACCGATATGCGGGAAAGCCCTACTTGTACCGCGATCTCTCCGTGGAGGTCGAGAGGGGGAAACCTATACCATTACCGGGCCGAACAGATGCGGCAAAAGCACGTTTCTGAAGGTGCTTCTTGGACTATATTCTGCTGGGGGGCATCGGACTTTGGGGTCGGTGCCATATGAAGAGCTCGATATGGAGACGATCCGACATGACCTGTTTGCGGTGTGCCCGCAAAAGCTCTTTATTCCGAATGAAACGGTGGAACACTATCTTGAGAGGGCATCGATTCGGGGAACGGGCGAGCATCTCTGCGAGCTTGTGCCGAGTTTCTGCCGAACCGTCGAATCGTTAAAAGGTAAGAATTGTAGGGACCTTTCTGGTGGAGAGTATCGGAAGCTAAGGATAATCTCAGCACTTTGCAGGCAACCGGAAGTGCTTGTGTTTGACGAGCCGACGAATGATTTAGACGAAGAAAGCCGTCGGGAGTTCACGGAGTATGTCTCTCGAAACCCCTTTAATCAGCTAATTCTTGTTGTAAGCCACGATCAGGATTTGATTTTGGCATGCGATAAGAAACTGGATTTGAATTTCGACTCGAAAGATGGGCAATGCTGATGAGAAACGCTTGGAGTTCGGGATTGCGCGGCGTGAAGCGACCCTCTTCTTATCGAGTTCGTTACAATGTAGGAAAAACAGTAAGTAAGAAGACCTCTGATTGCTTTAGGAGGAGCTGTGGTGAATAGCGCCCAGAAGATCGATAAGTCCATCCAGAAGATGATGACTCTCGGAAGAAGGCTTGGGATTCTGTTTACGGCGCTGTTTATAGCGGTGTGTTGCTGTTCGGTGGTGGTGGTTATTTCCATTGGGCTTATGGCTGCTCAAGGAAACCTATATGATCCATCAAAGACGGTTTCCGTAGTGGTTCCTTTGATGTATCTTCTGATTTCCGGAGGGGCCACATGGACCCTGCGGGGAATCAGCATGGACATGGCTCATGGCGAATCGCCCTTTACCCTTTCGCATGCTCGAAGAATCTCGATTATCGGGTGGCTGTTTGTTGCAGCAGCAATAGGTGACCTCTTGTTTTCTCCGGGGTTTCTTTCGATAGTGATTGGCCCCTTCGACTTGCTGGGGAACGCCTATTCGATGTTTGAAAACCTGGCCCTGCCCATAGATATTGGTGCTGTGCTGGGGGCCGTTTGCTGCTTCTCGATTTCTGCGATATGGCGCTACGGAGCTCTGCTTCAAGACCAGACCGAGGATTTGGTGTGAGGGGCGGCATGGACTATCTGATTATTGAGCTTGAAAGCTTATTGCTTCGACGCGGAAAGACGAGTACGGATATCATTCGGGCGACCGGGCACACACCGGCAAGTATCTCAAAAATACGAAATGGCAAGGTGAAGGCAATTAGGTTAAAGACATTGCTGGATATTTGCGTAGAGCTTGATTGCCAGCCTGGCGATCTTATTAAGCGCGTCAACGAAAGAGAACTTGAGGAACTGGCGACGCGGCGCGCCCGCAACGCGCTGAGCAGGGCGACCGCGACGGGTGATGACCCGGTCCTGGAGTCAGATCATGTTTACGTGGTCGATCTTAGAGACGACTGAGGCTGGAGAATAAAAAAGTATTGAGCAGGTGCAGCCCGTGAAAACAACGGTTTTCACGGGCTGTTCATTCAACGTCCTGCAGTGGCCTGTATTTCTCGCCGCGTCACTGGGGAACGAGAGAGTCATTTCCTGTGCTGGATGCAGGGGGGGGTGCTTACCTTGTGTAATATATAAATAAGCTTATATTGAAATATGATACATATTGAATTAGAATAACATTATCAATTCGGTATGCAAGGAAAGGAGGGAGAGATGGATTGGATTAACGAGCCGGAGGAAGGCGTTGCACCCGCGTGCGGCAACTGCTTCTTCTACGCGCACGGGGGATGCACGAAGAGGTGCCCCAATCAGTCCTGCACGTTCCGTTTCTAGGGGGCAGAGATGAACTGGCTTTCTACCGCGAAAGGAGGGGAATGAAATGGAATGGATTACCGAGCCGTCAGCCGGGGCTGAGCCCATGTGCAACAATTGCTTCTTTTACGCGCACGGCAGCTGCAGCACCAAGTGTTCTTCACAGGAGTGCACTATCCGCTTTTAGCGGATAGTGCACGCCGTACGGCGTGCACAGACTGTTCAAAGATATTTTGGCCAGCAGCGCCTGAGGGGCGATGTGGCATTGCAATATGGGGGGCGAACCGACGTTACCTATAACCCCGCACAATTGCCATGTCGTCCCTTTTTATTGACGGGGAGGATGTCGTCCATGCGGGAAGTCCCAGTTGAATTGCGTGCCATATCCAAGAGATATGGCGGGTTTGAAGCGGTTAAATCAGTCTCGTTCTCTTTAATGGAAGGCGAGCTGTGTGCACTCATTGGGGAGAATGGTGCCGGCAAGAGCACGTTAATTCGATTGATCACGGGGCTTTCGGAGCCATCGTCAGGAACGATCTCGATGTTTGGGCAAACCGGGAGACGTGAAATACGGAGCTGCAGGGAAAGGCTGGGTTATATGCCCGACCTCAATGCTTCGTATCCTAATCTGACCGCGCGAGACAACTTGGTCGTTCGCTGTATTGAGTGGGGGCTTCCCACCGATCGTTCCATCGACGGTGTGTTATCAACCGTCGGTTTGGGGGAGGCCGGCGGGAAGAAAGTGAAGAACTTCTCAATGGGAATGAGGAGGCGTCTCGATCTGGCCATAGCGTTGCTGGGCGATCCGGAGCTGTTGATCCTGGACGAGCCGACAAACGGCCTGGATCCGATGGGGATAGTCGAAGTAAGAAAAATCCTTACGCATCTTAACAAAGATCAAGGTAAAACGATTCTCGTATCCAGCCACAATCTTGAGGAGATGCACAAGCTGGCAACTGATTACCTCTTCATAAGTCATGGTCGCCTCATTCGAAGGATGACCGCACCTCAGCTGGAAAAGTCATGCCGCGGTGGTTTCGTGTTGCATGTGGACGATCTGGAGCGAACGAGATCGGTTCTCGGAGATGAGACCTCACATTCTTTTCTGCCGGACGGCAGCGTCCTTATGCGCTATGAGGAGAAAAAGGAAGGGCGGGGCATTGCAATCGAAGCGCTCTCGACCGCAGGTGTGAGGGTTGCGGAGGCGTATTCTCATAGGAAGAGCCTTGAGGAGTTTTATTCGGAGCTCATCGGTCGAGAGAGCGAGCTGTGATGAAACGCGAGTTCATCTCAGCTTTTCGGAGCGAGGTATGGTTGCTCGCCAGGCACCCGGCGACCGCTCTGATGATTGCGCTTGCGGCTGTGCTGTATGTGGTTGCGGCTGCGACTTCGTCTGAGGTGCTGATCATGGTCGCCGGTGATGACCCGTATACGCTTGGAGGGGCTATAGGTTTTATTGGAAACCTAGTGGATGCAGGGGACGTTTTGGGCTCTGTTGCCCGGACGTCTTTTGCGTCTACAGTGGTCTGGATTCCGGTGACGATTCTCTACGCGGTTTACGCTACGTCGAGAGACTTTGAATCCGTGGCTTACGCCGTATCGAGATCGCGAGGGGTGTCGCAGGCGGCGATTGTGATCACGAAGCTGTTGGTGAACTGCACTCTGGTCGGTGCCGTGTATCTTCTTTCTACGACTGCGCTGTATTTAACCAAGATGGCCCAATGGGACGTTGGGGCCTCGTGCTCAGGGTTTGCCCAATTTGTATCGATTGCGCTGATGATCGCGCTGCTGCTCATTTCGATGTACGCCGCTACCTTCGCCCTGTATTTGCTCACGAGGAGTGTGGTGGCGAGCAGCGTCGTTGCAATAGCGGTTTCGACATTTGTGATGGTGTGGTTCCCAAGTACATACGGAAGCGGTCAGCCCAGCTTGCTGCTCATGCTCTCGCCCGTGTATTACCTGATGAACCTGTGTTCCCTGAGTATGCAGAATGTTGGTGTAATTCAGGTTTTGCTGTATGCGGGCGGCACTGTGCTTGTGTCGGTTGGAGTTGCGCTCGTCTCGCTATTTGTAAGGACGGCGGTTCGATGAATCTTGGGATGTCGGTCAGGGCGGAACTGTTCCGCGCAAGGAGAATGAAACTCGCCGTGATAATAGCGCTGATGTATTTGGGCATCGCGGGGATTTATGTGTTTGCCGGGTCCGGCGCATGGGTCTCCGCAGGGGGAGAGGGCCAGTTCTTTGGCTTTTCCGCCGATCCGGGCTATCTTTTCTCGATAGGGGTTGGGCCAACGGGTATCTCTTCCTGGCTAAGTGTCGTCTCCATGGCGCATACGGTGTTCTTCCCAATCGTCTCTGTTGTTGTGGCGGGGACGCTATTCGGTGATGCGACGAGCGTGTCGGCAAGGGGAGTTTCGATTGCTCGGGGCTTCCGCAGCTGGCAGCTGTTTGCGGCAAAGACATTGGCTTGCGAAGTGTATACGCTGTGCCCCTACATCGTGTTTACTCTCGGTGTCGCTGCGGTCTTTGCCGTGTGCTCCGGAAGCGGTCTAGACAGCCTTACGGTTGGTAATGTGACCTCGGCACTCCTGTCGAATATCGTTATAGACGCCGCTTATACGCTGATGGTTGCGGTTGCATATGAGGTGTTCAGGATCAGATCTCTTGTGTCGGGAGCCTTGCTGGTCGCAACGTTCGCGGGCCTTGTTATCGCGATGAGTTTCCCAACCGTTTTACCCCCGGTTCACATGGCTTATTGGATGAGGGCGTGCGGGGCTGCCGGCGGGACGGTCCTGATGGCTGCATGCGGCCATGCGGTCATCGTGTCGCTCGCATGCCTATTGCTGCTTTCGTGCAGTTTTTATCGAAGAAGGTAGTGCGCTGGCGTATGCGCAGCGTCTGAGGGTCGATATGGATTTGATTGGAAATGGAGATGGTGCGAAGTGAAACTGTCGCAATTTAATGTGGTGCATGAACATAACGGAAGTCTTCTTATCATGAATGCGCGAACCGGCGGCATCCTGTCGTTAAATCCGGAATACGCGCAGAAATTCAAAAGGATTCAAGAAGGGGACGTTCGGGATGCCGATGATCTTGTCGCGGAGCTGATAAGGGGAGGCATCCTAGTCAATGAGGAGAGGGACGAGCTTGGGGAGATCAGGTTGCAAAGTCGCGCCGCGCGCTTTGCGAATACTGCTCTGTCCCTTACCATTGCGCCAACGATGGCTTGCAACTTTTGCTGTCCCTACTGCTATGAAAAGGGACAGGCGTACACGACGATGGGCGAGGAGGTTTTGACACAGCTCTCCAAGTTCGTGAAAGATTACTATCCTGGTATCGCAAGTCTCTCAGTTGGATGGTACGGCGGCGAGCCTCTGCTCGGAATGAAGATGATCGAACGGATTACGTCGGATCTGAAAGATGTCGTGGGACCAACGTGTGAATATTCCGCATCGATAGTGACAAATGGCTATCTGCTGACGCCTGATGTTGCAAGGAGGCTCGCGGCATGTGGTGTGACGAGCGCGCAAGTGACTATAGATGGATCGAAGTCGGATCACGATTCGAGAAGGATTCTTCACGACGGAAGCCCTACATACGAACGTATTCTCAAGAACGTCAAAGAGTGTGCCGACATCATCGATATTTCGATAAGGAGCAACGTCGACAAGACCAACATCGAGGCCGCTCAAGAGCTATTGGATTATCTCGAGCTAAATGGCCTGATGAATAAGGTTCACTTCTATTTAGCCCCTGTTGACGATATCAATCAGGTATGTGCGAACGACAGCCACTGCTTTACTGTAAAAGAGTTCTCGTATGAGGAGACTGAGTTTTATAAAAGGGCAATTGCGCGGGGCTTCAAAGTTCAACCTTTTGGTGGGACGAATTTCGGGATATGTTGCGCCGTTGGAATCAACTCGTACGTGGTTGATCCCGTCGGAGATTTGTATAAGTGCTGGGATGACATTGGAATGAAGGAGCGGAGGGTCGGAACTATTTTCGAGCCGCCAATGTTGAGCAAGAACATGATTAACTGGATGGCATATGAGCCGGATGACCCGGAATGCCAAGAGTGCTTTGCTTTTCCCATGTGCATGGGAGGGTGCCCCAACCACGCCTTAAACGGTGAGGGGAAACGTTGCGTTTCCTTCCGGTATGATGCCGAGCAAAAAATGCTGCTCTCCCAGATGATGAATACGGCAAAACGGGGTGCGGGGCAAAATGAGGCTGATGCTTAATCTCTGTAGAAAATATATACTGGGCGGTCGATTCTACGCCTATCTTGTCGTAACAGTTTTGGTCGGGCTGCTTGCGCTTGCGGGTCCCTTTCTTACCGGCATAGTGGTAAACCGATTGGCGATGCCGGCCAGCGCCGATCTTGCCGCCGTTCTCGTTTGTTGCCTTATTTTGGTTGCGGTCCAAGCGGTTCGAGCGGGACTAGTGTATTGCTCAGAGATGCTGTACATCAACCTTCAGTCGCATGCGGGGTTCGGCTTAAATGCGGATACGCTTGAGCACGTGAAGCACCTTCCCCAGGCATTCTTCGAGGGCTTCAACGCGTCGTATTATAACCAGCAAATCAATCACGACGCTAATGACCTTGTCATCTTCGTAATCAACTCGGTTGTGGGGGTTTCAAGCAACGTTATCACCCTTTTGTCCGCCCTGTTTGTTCTCGGTAGCCTGAATATCAAGTTGAGTGTGGTCTGCCTTGTTCTTGCGGCAGCGAGTGCCGCTTTTTATGCGGTTTCACGCGCAAGGCTGTTTGAGAGAAGTTTTGACGTACAAGAGCAGAGCGCGAGGTTTTTTTCCTGTCTACAAGATCAGTTGGAGAAAGTTGATTTCATCCGCAAACATGCTTTGTTCGATAGGTCCCGCGCTGTACTGGTCGAAGCTTTTAATGGGCTCTATCCAACGATGAGAGCAAATCAGGAAGTAGGGTCTAGATTTACCTTTGGCAACGCGTTGGTCGCTTCCGCCGCTCAAGGATGTCTTCTTGCTGTGGGCGCGGTTGAAGTGATGGGCGGGAGACTGTTGCCTGGTTTTCTCGTGACTGCTGTTGGATATTATTCGAACTTAAGCTCAGCGGTACAGTATTTGTTGGGCTGGGGAAGGGATTACCAGACTAATCGCGTATGCTATGAGCGGCTGAAAAGAATTTGGGATGTCCCGGTGGAAGCGAATGGCAAATTGGCGCTTGGTCCGATTGAGGAAATCCGTCTAGAGAACATCAAGCTACGTTATCCAGGGGCGGAAAGGGTCGCGTTAAGCATTGAGGGGCTCGCGTTTTCCAGGGGTCGGCTATATGGAATCTCGGGGCCGAATGGTTCGGGGAAGAGCTCGCTGCTGTCAGTGATATTGGGGCTATATCCAGATGACACAGAAGGGGCCGTTTGCTACAACGGGGTGTCACAGCGTTGCATCGATCGATATGCATTGCGGCGGTGTCGAGTCAGCATTACGGAGCAAGAACCCCCTATCGTTGAGGGGACGATTCTCGATAATCTTACGCTGCTTTCTGATGATTACGAGATGGATAAGCTGAATCGGATGCTTGTCATATTGGGGCTAGACGAAATGGTTGCTTCTGTGGAGAACGGGGCAACGGCGATGCTTGACGGCGGGAAAGGAGGGGTGTCCGGCGGCGAGAAGCAAAAGATTGCAATTGTGAGACAGCTGTTGAAATCGCCGGACGTTATGCTTTTTGATGAACCGACCTCAGCACTTGATGCGAAGAGTCGAGGCGCGCTGATCAAATTGCTTCATGAAATTAAGAGAGACCATATTGTAATCGTTGTCACTCATGACGAGGAGATGCTTGCCGCCTGTGACGAGGTCATTTCGACGGCTGGATGATTATCGGATTGTGGCGTTGAAGACCAAGAAACTTGAAATGGCGTGGGCTCTGGGTAGGTCTCCACGGGTACGCCGTCGGTGCTGTACTCGACCGCCCGGCAAGAAGGTTTTATAGCGTGTTTCCCCAGAGAGGTCCCTTTGTCCGGTAGTGGCGAGGGGAGCCTCTCTTTTGCTCACCTCTTGCGGCGGAGGGGGACACCATGCGCCTATGCAGGACAAACTGCGCGTTCTTGTCGAATGATGGGCTATGTGTAGAGATGATGGTCTCGGGTAGAGGCCGTGTCGCGCTCGGCTGCGATGAGCCAGGCAATTCAATCTTCATCCGGGAGGGCCTTGGCAAGACAAGCAGGGCGAAGACCTTGGCGACGTTCGGGAGCCGTGTGGCGCCCGGCTCCACGCTCATCCACGACATGGAGCCGGGCGCCACACGGCTCCCGTCAACAATCTGTCACTGAAGAGCCAGCACTACAACGCGAAGCTGCTCAAGGGCGTTCCCGACGGCCAGAACCCGCTGGGGCCCGTGAACCGGATGCGCTACTTCATGCAGTGCTTCCTGAGGGCTCATCCCGGCTCCAACCGGGGCGACATGCGGGGCTGTGGCTATGAGTCCGCCCGAGGACAAGCTTGAGAAGGTCGCGATGGTGCTCGATCGGGCAATGCGATACCCGAAAACGCTCAGGTTCAGGCAGTTCTATGCAAGAAAGCCCAGTTCAGATGAGTTCGACGAGCAATATTTATCAACACAGTGCAAGGGGGGATTATATTTGTATTTCATCCGTGTTGAGCTTCACACGGTGCGCGACTCATCGCAAACTGGCGGGCGCAGCGGAAAGAAAACCGACTGCAGACGAACGATCGATATCGGGAGCAAATAGCCACCGGATGCTTTTCGGTCTCCTACGCGTCGACCTCCGCGATTTCTTCTGCGTCTCGCCAAGTTGAAAGGAGCGATGTCGAAAACTCCTTTTCGGTTAGCGTCAAGACATCCTTCACGCAAAAACCTTTCAATTTGTCAGGAAGCCCAAAACGCGCTTTTTTCCTAATCGAGCTGGCAACCCGCTTCAACGCGGTCTTGTTCTTGTCCTCGTTGTATACCAAAACAAAGACGCAGTGCTCGCGAAACCATCTCGTCCTCTTTCCCCACAGGTCCGAGCAGATCAAAACGCTGTCCTTGCACTTCTCGATGAGGGCGTCCCTTTGGCCAAGATTGATACCAAGCTCCTCGTCATCCTTGGGATTGAGCCTCTTCCCCAGCGTCTCCTTCAGACTGCCGTTTTTAAATTCGACTAGATATAACGTTTCCCGATCGCAATACAGCGCATCGGCGGAGCGCGGGAGTTGCATCCACCTATTGACCTTCTTGCAGTAGCATTCTTTAACAGAGTCAAAATTGACAACAGGCAAATCGTCATCCACAAGAGAGACGCTCCCGTCTCTGGATGTTTTGGAGATGGTCGACGTGCAGTCCCTTAGGATACAGGTCCTGCAACGGGAGCAACCATCGCTGCCATCTGGCACCACGGGAGAGTTCGGATGAGGGCAGGAGGCGCACAGGTCGCTACTCAAGGCCGTACTCCTCCCTCTCAAGCGTATCAAAAGGAGCCGCCAGCTTCTCGTAGGCGACCTCAGTCGAGCCGGTTATTTCGGCAAAGCGAGAGCGTCCATCAGCGCAGGTCTCCGCAAGATAATATGAGCACAATCCATCAACAGCGTGCTTCTTAGAATACACTTCGATCGCATTCAAGAAATATGGACTATGGGTGCTCATTAAGACGTGCATCCCGAGCTCTTTCTGGAGCAGCACGATTATCTCGGCGAAGGCCAGCTGCCATGCAGGATGAAGATGAATCTCGGGTTCATCGAGGATAATGGTCCCTCCGGCATCTAGCGCGCCGGACTTCAAGAGCACCTTCATGATGGCGAACGTCTTCAAGCCAGCAGAAAGGTTCCCAGGCTCCAACCCCCGAGCGAAGCCCTCTTCGAGATACGTAAGGTGACCGCGACTTTCGCTCCTCTCGAAATACCCCGGACATAAGGAGGAGACCTTGTCCATGAGAACCTTCAGGTGCCGCTCCTTCGCGATCTCGTCGAACAGCGAGGACTCGCTGTCATCGTTACGGATGGTCGCCTGAATCAAATCTTGCCGCAGCTCCTCCTGGTGTCCAAGGAGGGGCCTGAACCGAAAAGCGGGGCCGTAGGGCCCTCCGAGAGAATCGATCAGGAACGGGTCGTCCAGATAATGCGCCCTGAATCGCAAAACCCTCCTATCGTGCACCTCCGCCACCTCGTCACCTGCAACCGAGAAAACCGTAGATGCGTCCTTTATCTGGAGTTCGACCTTCCCGGGCTCTTCGCCGAAAACCGAATTGATCTGGCCGTTGAACTCGCTTTGGAACCTGTTTGTCGCAATCGCACGAAATACCTCATCATCGGAGATATCCATGATCTCGATAATCTGATCGGCAACTCCTGCTACGCCATTCGTGAAATCGGATTCGATCTCACGGGAGATCTCCTCCCCGTAATACTCCTTTATCTCATCAATAAGCTCGTCCCTCGTGCACTCGCCCGAAAAAACCCTGTCGATGAAACCATTCATTCTTCCAGCAGTTCGCCTGTGGCGAGACGTGGAGTCGAGAGGGCCTCCCACATATGCCTTCCTGATGGCGCGTTCAACACTATTGCGCCTCATGCGGTCGATTTTGTTCTCCGAATCGGACATGCTGTTGAAGGCCGCATAAAGCGCTTTTCCAACCGTGCTTTTCCCCGTCCCGTTCTCCCCGGCGATCACGGCAATGCCATTAATCTCGATATCGGCCTCAGCGACCCTGCCGATGTTTTTCACCTTGATTTTCAATGCATATCACCAGCTCTAAACTCGCGAGACTCAATAGCTCGATTATCGCACAGGGAGATCGACTTCTCGAGGACTCCCTAAATGGAACGCGCGGGGAGGACATGGCTCGCCGCCGTCCGCTTTGCGTTCGCGCGGGGAAGGGTGACGA
The DNA here is from genome assembly GCF_003438275.1 of Collinsella sp. OM07-12. Taxonomy (NCBI): domain Bacteria; kingdom Bacillati; phylum Actinomycetota; class Coriobacteriia; order Coriobacteriales; family Coriobacteriaceae; genus Collinsella; species Collinsella sp. OM07-12. The sequence continues at coordinate 8,303 of NZ_QSTQ01000021.1, read as the reverse complement.
CCAGGGGCCTCTCCGGGCTCATCAAGAGGAGCGCCGGATCCTCCTCGTCCATTTGAACTGTATTGTATCCCAGGACACTTGACTTAGAGGAATGGCGTTGAGCGGCGATAATCGTTTCAGCGCCAAAAAGAAAGGAGTGTTCAGTCATGGCAGATAGGCTCTCCTGCACAGCGGGGCACCGCACCGAGGCCGCAGACTTCGCCGTCGCGTCGGGGAAGCCCATCGCCCAAGTGGCCGCCGACCTCGGCATCAATGAGAAGATCCTGGGAAGATGGGTGACGGTCAGAAAGAAGGAACTGGCCAACCACCCGGTCGCGGCGGCCGCGGCCAAGACCGAGACCGCCGAGATGAGGGCCGCCCGCAAGTGCATGCGCGAGCTCGAGCTCGAGAACGAGTTCCTAAAAAGCCCCGACCTCACATTGGAGGCCGGGGCCAGTAGATTTTTGGGACATGTCTAGAAATCTACCCATGCGGGAAGCGGCATGTGCCGAGCATGTCGCGTGCTAGGTTTTGAGGCATGCCACAAAACCTAGCACGGGGGAGTGGCTACTCGGCGTCGGCGAAGCCGTTGGGGTTATGGCTCTGCCAATTCCAGCTGTCGCGGCACATGTCCGCGATGTCGTACTGGGCCTTCCAGCCCATCATGCGTTCGGCCTTGGAGGCATCGCACCAGTTGGCGGCGATATCGCCGGCACGGCGCTCGCGAATCACGTAGGGCAGCTCCTTGCCGCAGGCCTTGGAGAAGGCGGCGACGACCTCGAGTACCGAGGTGCCGGTGCCGGTGCCCAGGTTAAAGATCTCGACGCCGGTCTTGCCGTTCATCCAGTTAAGGGCGGCAACGTGACCAGATGCCAGGTCGCACACGTGGATGTAGTCGCGCACGCCGGTGCCGTCGGGGGTGGGGTAGTCGTTGCCAAAGACCTGAACGGCCTCGAGCTTACCGACGGCGACCTGGGCGACGTAGGGCACCAGGTTGTTGGGGATGCCCTTGGGGTCCTCGCCGATCAGGCCCGACGGATGAGCGCCGATGGGGTTGAAGTAACGGAGCAGCACGACGTCCCACTCGGGGTCGGCGGTGTGGACGTCCATAAGGATCTGCTCGATCATCCACTTGGTCCAGCCATAGGGGTTGGTTGCGGGCTTCTTGGGGTCTTCCTCGGTGACGGGCGGGTTGTCCGGGTCGCCGTAGACGGTCGAGGAGCTCGAGAAGATGATGGACTTGCAGCCATGGTTACGCATGACGTCGATGAGCACCAGGGTGTTCTCGATGTTGTTATGGTAGTACTCGACGGGCTTGCTCACCGACTCGCCGACGGCCTTAAAGCCGGCAAAGTGGATGACGCGGTCAATCTGATGGGTATCGAAGATCTTGTTCATCGCATCACGGTCGAGCACGTTGGCCTCGTAGAAGGTGAGGTTCTTGGCGGTCTCGTCGCCCACGATGGTCTTGACGCGGTCGATGGCGACGGCGCTGGAGTTGGAGAGGTCATCGACGACGACGACCTGGTAGCCGCCCTCGAGCAGCTGAACGACGGTGTGGGAACCGATGAAGCCGGCACCGCCGGTAACGAGGACGCAGGTGTCTTTGGGGTCGAGTGCTTGGGACATGTAGTCTCCTATCGAATCAGGAACACTTCTTGAGGGCAGTATAGCGCAGGCGGGGACGCCCAAATGGTGCACTGTAGGAAAAGCAGAGGATTATGTTAACGTACTCATATAAGAGCTTGCTCAATTGTTACCTCAAATTTGGCAATTGCTTACGAGCCGCCGACCTTGTAGTTTCCTGCCGTTCGTGGAAATCGTTGGGACGCGCCGTATGTACGCTAATATGTATGAGTTGAGCGACATATAAATAAACATGTAACGGAGTACATATGTCACCAAACAGCGATTCCATCCTTTCCCAGGAGCTCTCGCGCCGCACGGCCCTCAAGGCCCTGTTCGGTGCCGCTTCTGCGGCAGTTCTTTTTGGCCTGCCCGCTCGCGCCCATGCGGCGGAGGCTTCCAAAGAAACAACCGATAAACTGAATGCCGCCCAGGCCCAGCTCGACGAGGTTCAGGCCCAGCTCGACAGCATCGCAAATGAGTATGCGGCGCTGGCCAACAAGAATGCTCAGACCCTCAACGACATCGAGAATGTCCAGGGCAAGATTGACGACACGCAGGCCCAGATCGATGAAAAGAAGGCCGAGCTCAAGAAGAAGCGCAACGACCTTTCCGATCGCGTGGCCGCCAGCTACAAGTCCGGCGGCACGAACATCCTCTCGCTGCTGCTGGCCTCTGGCTCGTTTGAGGAACTCGTCGCCAACGCGCATTACGTTGAGAAGATCAACAAGAGCGACCGCGATGCCATCGAGGACATTCAGACCATCCAGGAAGAGCTCGATGCGCAAAAGACCGAGCTTGAGTCGCAGAAAGCTGACTTAGAGAAGCTCAAGGACCAGCAGACTGCTCAGATGCAGGATATGCAGGCCAAGCAGCAAGAAGTCCAGACTGTGCTGAACGGTCTTTCCGACGACGTCAAGGAGCTCATGGCTCAGCGCGATTCCGAGATCCTCGCTGCCGCCCAGGCCGAGGAGGCTGCTAGGAAGGCTGCCGCTGCCGCGGCTGCCGCGAACAAGAACAATTCCTACTCGGGTGGTTCGAGCTCGGGCGGTGGATCGTATGCGCCCGGAACTCCGCAGCAGAATGCCGGCTCGGGCAAGCAGCAGGCCGTCGTCAACGCGTGCTACTCCACGCCTTCGCCGGGTCAGAACTGGTGCGCGGCGTGGGTTACCAATGTCTTCCGTAACGCCGGCGTTGGCTACTTTGGCGGCAACGCCTGCGACATGTTCAACGCCTGGTGCTATAGCTCCGACCGCTCGGCGCTGCAGGTGGGCATGATCGTAGCCGACTCCTCGCATAGCGGCACGGGTGCTCCGGGCCTTATCTACGGTCATGTGGGTATCTATGTTGGCGGCGGCATCGTAATGAGCAACGAGGGCGCCATTACGTCTAAGTCGCTTGATTCGTTTATTAGCTTCTATGGCACTGGCTCTGGCGTGCGTTGGGGCTGGCTTGGCGGTATTGCGCTGTCGTAACGGCGGTTTGAAGTAAGTTGGTCCGTGGCTGCCCGAAAGGCATTAGGTTGCCTGCTTGGACAGTCCTGCTCGCACGGAGAGCACATTAAGTGCTCTCCGGCTCGTGCGGAACTTGCGATCAACCTAATGTCTTTCGGGCAGCTATGGACCTCTCGGGTCCAATACGTCACATACCGGACTGGTTTATCTGAATAAATATGGCGAAGGCCCCTTTCGGGGCCTTCTTTGTTAGAGGAATTCGCCTACTCGGTGGACTTCGGGTTCTAGGTCTACTCCGAATTGGTCTTTGACGGTTGTTTGGATGTGGCGGATGAGTTCGTCGACATCGGCTGCGGTGGCGTGGTCGGCGTTGACGATGAAGCCGCAGTGCTTCTCGCTTACCTGCGCACCGCCGACGGCATGGCCGCGCAGGCCGGCGTCCATGATGAGCTTGCCGGCAAAGTAGCCCTCGGGGCGCTTGAAGGTGGAGCCGGCGCTCGGCATGTCGAGCGGCTGCTTGTCCTCGCGGCGCTGGCGGTAGTCGTCCATGTCGGCCTTGATCATCGCGGCGTTGCCCGGGGCGAGATTGAAGGTGGCCGAAAGAACGATGAAGCCGTCGTCGGCAATGCGGCTCTTGCGATAGCCCAGGTTGAGCTCATCGACATCGAACTCGATGATGTTGCCGCTGCCGCGGGTGCCGTCGTCGAACATGCGGGCGGGCTTGTAGACACGCACAGACTCCAGCACATCGGCCATGCAGGCACCATAGGCACCGGCGTTCATGTAGCAGGCGCCGCCGACCGATCCGGGGATGCCCGAGATGGGCTCCATGCCGGTGAGGCCGGCCTCGGCTGCTGCCGCGGCGACATCGGAAAGCAGGGCGCCGGCTGCCGCCGTGACGTGCGTGCCGTCGACCGTAATGTCGGAGAGGCCCTCGCCCAGCGCCACGACGACGCCGCGGATGCCCTTGTCTCCGACGAGCAGGTCCGAGCCGTTGCCCACGATGGTGAGCGGCAGATCACAGCGATAGCAGGTGTCAAGCGTGGCGACGAGGCCCTGCTCGGTATCGGGCGTGACAAAGACATCGGCCGGGCCACCGATCTTAAACGTGGTGTGCTCGCGCATGGGCTCGCTCATCAACACGTTGTCCTCGCCGGCAACGCCAGCGAGCGCGCACAGCAGGTCCTCGTTAAAAAAGTCGTTCTCGTGCATACGAATATCCGCCTTTTGGTGGTCGTTCTCATCAATCGATTGCAATATACCCCACCCAGATGTATTTGGTGCGCTGGCGGCGATAAAACTGCCGTCCACCGGATTGATAAAGTGTTTATCATCGAGGTAGAGGGGCAGTCGCTATACTTTCAAGAGATTGCGCGTAAACCCGGAAGGAGCGAGATGGCCAACAAAGTCACCCTCAAGCAGATTGCCCAAGAGGTGGGGCTTTCCCCTTCGTCGGTCTCGCTTGTTCTCAATAATCGGCCCTGTCGCATCTCGGAAGAAAACCGCAAACTCATCAAGGAGGTTGCGGCGCGCAATCACTATGTTCCCAACCAGATCGCGCGCAGCCTGGTCATGCGCGAGTCGCGCACCCTGGGCCTTATCGTCCCCAACATCGAGAGCCGCTTTTTCGCCTCGCTCGCCGGCAGCTTGGAAAAGCGCTGCCGCGAGGACGGCTACGCGCTTTTTATTACCAGCTCGGGCGGAAGCGCCGATGACGATCTGGAGCTGCTGCGCCAGCTGGTGACGCGCGGCGTTGATGGCGTCTTCCTGGTGGTAGGTGACGAGTTCTCCGACGACCGCGCCCTGCGCGAAGAAGTCAGCCACCTGCCCATCCCGGCCGTAATGGTCGACCGTGCCATTGAGGGGCTCGAGTGCGACAAGGTGATGTTCGACCACGAGATGGGCGGCTATATGGCCACCCGCTATCTGATCGAGCAAGGCCACCGCCGTATTGCCTGCTTGGTTAACGCGCGTCGCTCCAATACGGGTCGCAAACGACTTGCCGGCTATGAACGCGCGCTGCGCGAGGTTGGCCTGCCCATCGACGCGCGCTTGGAGTTCGAGAGCGAGTACTACATTCCGAGTGCCTACGAGGCCTCGGAGGCGGTGCTCGCAACCGATGCCACCGCCGTGTTCGCAAGTTCGGACAACATCGCCCTCGGTTTGCTCAAGCGCTTGCACGAGATGGGGAAGAGCATCCCGGGCGATATCTCGGTGGTGAGCTATGACAACTCGGCTGCCGACGTTCTCTTTGAGCCGGCGCTGACCGCGATCGAGCAGGATCCGGGCGTGCTTGCCGAGCATGCCTTTGGTTGCATGTCCAAACGTCTTGCCGGCAAGGGCGGCAGGCGTGCCGAAGAAGTGGTTCTGGAACCTGCTCTCATTGTGAAGGGCAGCGTTCTAGAACTTACTAAATACAACTAAACATGTTTATCAATTCGAGAAGATCGAATGTGGAGCATCTGTGACAGGCAATGCCGCAGGTGAATGTTGCGTTTTGCCAATTGGTGTGTTTGATAGAGATGATAAAACGTTTTTTCACCATGATAAAACGTTTTAGCAAATATACTAGTCCCAACGAATGGTTGCCGTATCGGAGGGTGACCGCGCAGCGAAGGGACATAAACAATGGCTAAAACACTGGGGACGCCGTGGCAAAAGCTGGGGCACGAGGTGCCGGCTTCCGAGCTCGAGGGTGTCGATCTGTATTGGCGCGCTTCGAACTACCTGTCCGTCGGTCAGATCTACCTTCGCTCCAACCCGCTGATGCGCGCTGACTTTGTCGACGATAAGACTGGCGAGGCGCGCGACTTCGGTCGTCCGGACGTCAAGCATCGCCTGGTTGGTCACTGGGGCACCACGCCTGGCATCAACTTCCTGTTCGGCCACGTCAACCGCCTTATTGCCGATCACAACCAGAACGCCATTTTCTTGATGGGCCCGGGTCACGGTGGCCCCGCCGGCACCGCCCAGTCGCTGCTCGACGGTACTTACCGCGAGATCCGCCCCGACATCACCAATGACGAGGCCGGTCTGCAGAAGTTCTTCCGCCAGTTCTCCTATCCCGGCGGCATCCCGAGCCACTTTGCGCCCGAGACGCCCGGCTCCATCCACGAGGGCGGCGAGCTCGGCTACACGCTCAGCCACGCTTACGGTGCCGTCATGGACAACCCGAGCCTGCTAGCCGTGGCCGTGGTGGGCGACGGCGAGTCCGAGACCGGCCCGCTCGCGACTTCTTGGCAGTCCAACAAGCTCGTGAACCCGGCAACCGACGGTATCGTCCTGCCGATCCTGCACCTCAACGGCTACAAGATCGCCAACCCCACCATCCTCGCCCGCGTGTCCGACGAAGAGCTCACCAAGTTCTTTGAGGGTATGGGCTATAAGCCGCACTTCTTTATCGCCGGCTTTGACGACGAGAGCCACGCAAGCATCCATGAGCGCTTTGCCGCCCTGTTTGAGCAGGTCTTTGACGAGATTTGTGACATCAAGGCCACCGCGCAGGCCCAGGCTGCCGCGGGCGAGACCGTGGTCCGCCCGGCCTACCCCATGATTGTGTTCCGTACGCCCAAGGGCTGGACCTGCCCCAAGCAGATCGACGGCAAGAAGACCGAGGACTCCTGGCGCGCCCATCAGGTGCCGCTGGCAAGCGCCAAGGACACTCACGAGCACTTCCGCGTGCTGCGCGAGTGGCTGCGCTCCTACAAGCCCGAGGAGCTCTTTACGCCCGAGGGCCAGGTGCGCCCCGAGGTAACGGCCTTTATGCCGACCGGCGAGCTGCGTATTGGCGCCAACCCCAACGCGAACGGCGGCAAGGTGCGTCGCGAGCTCGAGCTGCCCGATATCCACGCCCACGAGATTCCCGTCGCCGAGAAGGGCCATGGTTGGGGCTCCACCGAGGCTGCCCGCGTCTTTGGTGAGTACACTGCCGACGTTCTGGCCAAGAACATGGACGACTTCCGCATCTTCGGTCCCGACGAGACCGCGTCCAACCGCCTGCAGGCCGCTTATAAGGTGACCAAGAAGCAGTGGGATGCCGGCTTCTACGAGGACGAGGCCAACGACGAGCTGCTCGCTGGCTCCGGCAAGGTTGTCGAGCAGCTGTCCGAGCACCAGTGCGAGGGCTTCCTCGAGGCCTATGTGCTCACCGGCCGCTCCGGCGTGTGGAGCTCCTACGAGAGCTTTGTCCATGTGGTCGACTCCATGGTCAACCAGCACTGCAAGTGGCTCGAGGCTACCAAGCGCGAGATTCCGTGGCGTGCCCCCATCAGCGGCCTCAACATTTTGCTGTCGAGCCATGTTTGGCGTCAGGACCACAACGGCTTCTCGCACCAGGATCCCGGCTTTATCGACCTGCTGCTCAACAAGGCCAACGACACGCATATCGTGAACGCTTACTATCCGGCCGACGCTAACATGGCTCTCGCCGTGGCCGAGCGCGTCTACCAGTCCACCGACTGCGTCAACGCGATCTTCTGCGGCAAGCAGCCCGCCCCGACCTTCCAGACGGTCGACGAGGCAAAGGCCGAGCTCGCCGAGGGCGTCGCAAATTGGGAGTGGGCATCGACCGCCGACTCGCTCGGCGAGGCCGACGTCGTGGTCGCCACCTGTGGCGACGTGCCGACGCTCGAGGCTCTGGCTGCAACCGATATGCTGCGCGAGCTGGGCATCAAGGTATGGTTCGTCAACGTGGTCGATCTGCTCAAGATTCAGAACGTCTGCGAGAACGACCAGGCTATAAGCGACGAGCGCTGGGCTGAGCTGTTTGGCTGCGGCGAGAAGCCCGTGCTCTTCGCGTTCCACGCCTATGCCGGCACGATTCGCCGCCTGATCTGGAACCGCCCCGGACACGACGCGTTCCGCGTCCACGGCTACGAGGAGAAGGGCTCCACGACCACGCCGTTCGACATGCTGCGCCTGAACAACATGGATCGTTGGGCCCTGGCCGCCGACGTGCTGCGCATGGTCGACGCCGTTAAGTTTGCCGAGCAGATTGATGAGTGGGAGGCCTTCCGCACCGAGGCCTTTGAGTTCGCGTGCGACGAGGGCTTCGATCACCCGGCCTTTACCGACTGGGTCTGGCCCGACGCCGCTGCCGCAACCGCAGCCGACGGCGCGCTCTCCGCAACGCAGCTAACTGCCGGCGACAACGAATAGCATCCGGGACGGCCTCGCGCTGGGGCCGCCTCCGGGCGGGCGCCTTCCTCTGAGAAGTGGGCTTCGCGAACTTCTCAGAGGAAGGCG
>NZ_QSTQ01000020.1:0-50599 GCF_003438275.1 Collinsella sp. OM07-12 | reverse complement strand
CGTGGGGACACATGTATGTCAATCCTGGTCTAACAGAGCCATAAATAAAGGTGTAAAGCCCTCAAATTGATAGAAAGAGCCCCGCCGGACAACCCCGGCGGGGCTCGGACTCAGCCGCAGATGCGGCATCATATATGCGGGCGGAACGTAGGGGCCACCGATGTTAAGAAGTGTCAGCAAGCATAACGAAAGGTAGGGACCCCGTGCGCCCGTTTTGTATCACGCGGATGGGCCGCGCGGATACCAAGGGAAGGAAAAGCCTTAGGCCTGGGCGGCAGCGGAGCTGGGACCCTGGACCTTTGCCCACGTCTTGAGCGACAGCGTATCGATCTCGATAAAGCCGGCGCTGGCCTTCTCGTCAAACGTGGTGTCGCGGTCGTAGGTAGCCAGACCGTAGTCGTAGAGGCTGAAGGGGCTCTTGCGGCCGACAACGTGGCAGTTGCCCTTAAAGAACTTCAGACGGACGGTGCCGGTCACGAACTTCTGGGTGTCAGCCATAAAGGCGTCGAGCGCGTTTTTGAGCGGGCTATACCACTGGCCGTTGTACACGGCGGTAGCCCAATCCTGCTCGAGCTTGATCTTGGTCTTGAGCAGATCGCCCTCAACGCAAATGTCCTCGAGCGCCTTATGGGCGGTGATAAGCGTCAGGGCGCCGGGAACCTCGTAGCACTCGCGGCTCTTGAGGCCCACCAGACGGTCCTCGACCAGGTCGAGACGGCCAAAGCCGTTGTCGCCCGAAATCTTGTTGAGGGCGATGACGATCTCGGAGAGCTTCATCTTCTTGCCGTCGACGGCGACGGGCTTGCCGGCCTCAAACTCAATCTCGGTGTAGGTCGGGATGTCGGGCGTGTCCTCGGGATTCTTGGTCATAACCCAAGCGTCGTCGAGCGGCTCGTTCCAGGGATCCTCCAGATGGCCGCACTCAATGGCGCGACCCCACAGGTTGTCGTCGATGGAATAGGGGTTGTCGTTGGCACCCTCGGGAACCGGCACGTTGTGGGCGTGGGCATAGGCGACCTCGTCGGGGCGGCACTTCAGATCCCACTCACGAACCGGAGCGATAACCTTAAGCACGGGATCGAGGGCCTTGACGGCAGCCTCAAAACGAACCTGGTCGTTACCCTTGCCGGTGCAGCCATGGGCAACGTAGGTCGCACCAAACTCGTGAGCGACCTCGACGAGCTTCTTGGCGAGCAGCGGACGAGACAGGGCGGAGAGCAGCGGGTACTTGTTCTCATACATGGAGTTGGCGGCGATGGCCTTAGTCAGGAACTCATCGGAGAATTCGTCGCGCAGGTCGAGCACCTGGCAATCGAGAACGCCCAGGTCGAGTGCCTTCTGCTTCTTGGCGTCCAGGCCGGTCTCCTCCTGGCCCACGTTGCCGCAGACGCAAACGACATCGAGATTCTTCTCGTCTTGGAGCCACTTGACACATACGGATGTATCAAGGCCACCGGAATATGCGAGAACGACTTTTTCCTTGCTCATGGCTGTTTCCTTTCGCCCTTGGTAGCTAGTTAGAACATCGGTCAGTTGCAAGTCATTTCAAGGTCAAATACCGTGCAATATCAGGTAAAAAGCAAAATCAGCACATACATGCCCTAGAAACATGCAACAATGTCGTGCTAAAACCCAACGACCTCAAAATGACTCTGTTGAGGCAATTCGCCCCATGCGGACAGAGACGATTGTTATCGTCGTCGGGAAATTGCGCGCTGGCGTCGGATGGCATTGTCTGCAGTGGTGATAATCTTTACGAACTGCATCTGCCTCTCCTTTCACATATCGCCGGGCGCAATTCAAATATCGCAAACGGTACCTTTTCCTCGGTAAGCGGTTGTTTTTCCGTCTCCGTTTTCGATGGTCGCTATATTACGCTAAAGTGCCCGCAGTACAAGCGACAAATTCAAATTTCTGAAAAGTTTTTTCATTACTTTGTGAATCGTGATGCAAACAGGCTTCGTTCCTGCGAAAATACGCTCGATTACCAACCGGAGGGTTATTCCGCCCGAAACAATTTAGAAACGGAAAGGCGCTTTTATGCAAACTTACGAATCGGACGCCGCTATCGGCAACATCAAGATCCTTGCCGTCGATATGGACAAGACATTGCTGACCGACGAGCGCGTACTGCCCCAGGGCCTCGATGAGCGCCTGGAAAAGCTCGCCGAGGCTGGCATCGTGTTCTGCCCCGCCAGCGGACGTCCCGCCCCCAAGCTCGAGGAGATGTTCGAGGGCATCAAAAACCGCCTTGCTTTCTGCCCCGATAACGGAGCCTGCGTGATCTACCGCGGCAACTATATCTATAAGAGCACTATCGATGTGGCGCTGTATCAGCAGGTCTTGAGCCGCGCCTCGGAGGATCCGCACGCTGTCCCCGTCCTGTGCTGCTTCGACGAGTTTTACGTGCTTGCTCGCGACCATCAATACCACGACGAGCTCAGCGTTTACTACAACACGATCAACTACGTCGATACCTTTGAGGGCCTCGACGTCGACTCCAACAAGATCTCGATCTTCTTCCCCGCCTACGATGCCGAGCCCGCATTTCGCGAGGACTACAACCCCGCGTTCTCGGATCAGCTCTATGTCACCAATGCCGGCCGCGAGTGGATCGACTTTATGAACCTGGGCGTCGACAAGGGTTCGGGCGTCGCGCACCTGTGCGAGCAACTCGGCATCGATATCGCCGATGCCGCCGCCGTGGGCGATACGTACAACGACATCCCCATGCTTGAGCGCGTCGGTCACAGCTTTATCGTGGACAACGCCGAGGAGCATATGAACGCGCATGCTAAGTGGCGCATTCCGAGCAACAACGACGGGGGCGTACTGACGCTCATCGACGCCATCCTGGCGGCTCGGTAGCCGTCCCATCGGGCCTGACCGGGCGGCACGGGATAACTTTTCGCTCGGTCAGGTCCTGCGCAAGACGAAAGCCACATTAAGTGGCTTTCTTTGCGTGCGGAATCTACGAAAAGTTATCCCGTGCCGCCCGGCCAGGCCCTAGGTTTACTTTCCTGCCGCCAAGATGGCGTCTTGAGTGTCTAGATACTTAGCTGAAATGATTTGAGCAGAGGGGAGCTCCTTGTTGGGAGGGGGCTCCCCTCTGTTTTGGTTACTGTGGGACAAATTAATCAGTAGTGTTTGTCCCAAATCTTAAGTATGTGGGGGCTTGCGTCTTGGGCGAGCTTGCCTTACGGAGCGCTTTCCTATTTGGCGTCGGCCCAGGTTATGCCGGTGCTGGCTTCGGCGATTAACGGTACGCGGAGCTCCACCACATGCTCCATGACGTCGCGGACCATGGCGGTGAGGCGCTCGACTTCGTCGACGGGGCACTCAAAGTCCAGTTCGTCGTGTACCTGCAGAATCATGTGGGCAGCAAAGCCCTCTTCTTCCAGGCGGCGGCTTACGCGGGCCATCGCGATCTTGATGATGTCGGCCGCGGTTCCCTGCATGGGGTGGTTCATGGCCGTGCGCTCGCCAAAACCGCGGAGCTGCGGATTTTTGGCCTTGAGCTCCGGAATATGGCGACGGCGGCCGTACATGGTCTCGGCGTAGCCCGTCTGCTTGGCACGTGCCACCACGTTGTCGAGGAACGTGCGCACGCCCGGGTATGCCTCGTAGTAGCGGTCGATCATGTCGCGTGCCTCGGCCATCGAGATATGCAGCGACTGCGACAGGCCGTAGGCCTGCTGACCGTACACGATGCCAAAGTTCACGGCCTTGGCGCGGCTGCGCAAATCGGGCGTTACCTCGGACACCGGTACGCCAAACACGCGCGCGGCTGTCTCGGCATGGAAGTCCTCGCCCTCGTTAAAGGCACGCACCAGGTGCTCGTCACCCGAGAGATGCGCCAACAGACGCAGCTCGATCTGCGAGTAGTCCACCGCCAAAAAGACGCTTCCCTCGCCTGCCGAAAACGCCGTCTTGACGGTACGGCCCAGCTCCGAGCGCGTCGGGATGTTCTGCAAGTTCGGGTCACTCGAGGAAAGACGACCCGTCGCCGTGATGGTTTGGTTGTACGTAGTGTGCACGCGACCGTCACCGCGACGCAGCGGGCCCAGTGTGTCCAGATAGGTGGACTTGATCTTGGACTTCTCACGCCAGTCCAAGATCAGACGCACGATTTCGTGGTCACGGGCAAGGTCGCTCAGTACCTTGGCGTTGGTCGAATAATAGCCGCGCTTGGTCTTTTTGAGGCCCTTGGTCGGAAGGCCCATCACGTCAAACAGCACGTGCGAGAGCTGCATGGGACTGCCGATGTTAAAGGTCTCGTCACCGGCCAGGTCGCGAATGCTCCGCTCGACCTCGGCAATCTGGGTCTCCAAGCCCTCGGACAGACTATGCAGGCGATCGGGGTCCACGAGCATGCCCGCGCGCTCCATCTTGGCAAGCACCGGCACGAGCGGCATCTCGATGCCATCGAACACGTTGGCGGCGTTCTCGCGGGCCATGCGGTCGCGCAGCGGCGCCACGAGCGCCAGCGTCAGGGCCGCAGTGCGGGCGGCAGGCGCAGGAGCGTCCTCGCCAGCACCCTCCGCACCGCGCGCCGCAGGCAGCGCCATCTGCAGATAGGTATCGGCCAGATACGCCTCATCAAACTCGGAGCGGTCGGAATCCAGCAGGTAGGCGGCGACCACGGTATCGAAGATGCGCGTGGAGTCAACGGCCAGCGGATCCATGAGCTCGGACTCAGAAGAATCGATGGGCGAAAGCTCATGCAGCAGCGCCTTCATATCCGGGCTCGCCACACGGCCTTCCATAAACAGGCGCGCGAGCACACCGGCGATCACGCCATGGGCAACGTTGAAGCCATCGACCTCGGCAGGCGTAGCGCCGTCGCCCTCCTCGAGCGCAAACAGCCCCTTGGACGTCGCCAGCCACAGTGTACGCGTTAGGCCAAAAAGCGCGCCCTCCTCCTTGTCATCGTCCACCACAGCGGCAATCCACTCGCCCGCATCAATCGCGCGAGCGACCTCGGCGGCGGCAGCAGCAAGCGCCTCGGCATCGCCGGCGGCGGCACGCAAAACAGCAGGCATCTCGAACGTGCTGGCAGCGGCCGCAGCCCCGCCCTCGCCGCCAATCAGCGCCAAAAAACGGTTCTGCATGGCCGTAATGCCGAGCGTGCCCAGCGCAGCGGACACCTCGTCGGCAGAAAACGCCGGGAAGGACGTCGCATCAAAGTCGAGCTCGACAGGCGCATCGGTACGAATGGTTGCGACCTTGCGGCTCAGCAGCGCGTCGTCGATATGCGCGCGCAGGTTCTCGCCCATCTTGCCCTTGACCTCGTCGGCATGTGCGATGACCTCGTCCAAGCTGCCGTACTGCGCGATGAGCGCGCTCGCCTTTTTGGGGCCGATGCCCGGCACGCCGGGAATGTTGTCGGACGTATCGCCCTTCAGGCCGTAAAAATCGGGCACGAGCGCCGGTGTAATGCCGTGATACAGGTCGTCCACGCTCTCGGGCGTCATAATCGCCACGTCGGACAGGCCTTTGCGGGTCGAGACCACGTTGACGTGCTCGGTCACGAGCTGATACATGTCGCGGTCGCCGGTCACCAGCAGCATGTCGCAGCCGGCTTCCTCGCCCAGGCGCGCCATGGTGCCCAGGATATCGTCGCCTTCCCAGCCCTCGGACTGCAAAATCGGCACGTTGAGCGCAGCGAGCAGCTCCTTAATCATGGGGAACTGCGCGTGCAGGTCGGGGTCCATGGGCGGGCGCTGCGCCTTATACTGCGGCAGCATCTCCATGCGCACGCGCGGCTTGCCCTTATCAAACGCCACGACCACACCGTCGGGGTTAAAGGCGTCGATCATCTTGAGAAACATGTTTAAAAAGCCAAAGATCGCGTTGGTGGGGCGACCGTCCGGCGCGTTCATGGTGGGCGGCACGGCGTGGAAGGCGCGGTGCATGAGCGAGTTACCGTCGATAACGGCAAAGGTGCGGTGCTTGTCAGACATATTGAATACCTCGCTTTGGGCTGGGCACGATTTGCTCCCACCAGTTTACACGCTCCCCGCCTCGCGGCCACCGCACATCAAGCTCCCCCGCCACCGCGCGCCCGCGCGTGATACGATGGCTCGCGGTACATTAACCAGCACGATCGATCCGAAAGGAGCCTGCGTCATGGAGCGTCCCTGCGCATGGAAAAAGTACACGCCACAGCAAATCGAGGAGCTCGAGGAGCTTTGCCGCGGCTATAAGAAGTTTTTGAGTGAGAACAAGACCGAGCGCCTGTGTGTCAAGGCCGGCATCAAGATGGCCGAGGAGGCGGGCTACGTCGACCTGGAGACCGCGATCACCGAGGGCCGCGAGCTCAAGGCAGGCGACAAGGTGTACGCCGCCAACCACGGCAAGGACCTTATGCTCGTCAACCTTGGCACCGCCCCGCTCGAGCAGGGCTTCAACATCCTGGGCGCCCACGTGGACTCGCCGCGCCTGGACCTCAAGCAGAATCCCGCCTTCGAGGCCGGCGACATGGCCTACCTCGACACGCACTACTACGGCGGCGTCAAGAGCTACCACTGGGTGGCCTCCCCGCTCGCGCTTGTGGGCGTCATCTGCAAAAAGGACGGCACCACCGTCGACATCAACATCGGCGACAAGGCAGACGACCCGGTCTTTACCATCTCCGACCTGCTGATCCACCTCTCGAGCGAGCAGATGTCCAAGCCGGCCAAGGACGCCGTCGACGCCGAGATCCTCGACGTGATCGTGGGCGGCCGCCCCGTCAAGTTTGACGAGGACGACAAGGACGCCCCCAAGGAGCCCGTCAAGCAGATGTTCCTGGATATCCTCAAGGAACAGTACGACGTCGAGGAGGAGGACTTCCTCTCCGCCGAGATCGAGGTCGTGCCCGCCGGCCCCGCCCGCGACATGGGCCTCGACCGCTCCATGATTTTGGGCTATGGCCACGACGACCGCGTCTGCGCCTACCCCTCCATGCTCGCCCAGATCAACGTGGCAGACGTCGAGCGCACGAGCATCACGCTCATCGTCGACAAGGAGGAGATCGGCTCCGTGGGCGCCACCGGCATGACGAGCCGCTTCTTCGAGAACACCGTCGCCGAGATCATGACGCTCGCCGGCGAGAGCAGCCCGCTGGCCCTGCGCCGCGCACTCGCCCGCAGCCGCATGCTCTCCTCTGACGTGTCCGCCGGCTTTGACCCGGGCTATGCCGGTAAGTTCGAGACTAAGAATGCAGCTTTTATGGGTCGCGGCCTGTGCTTTAACAAGTACACGGGCAGCCGCGGCAAGGGCGGCTCCAACGATGCCGACGCCGAGTATGTGGCCCTCGTCCGCGACATCATGGACGAGGCCGGCGTGGACTTCCAGACCTGCGAGCTCGGCCGCGTCAACGCGGGCGGCGGCGGCACCATCGCCTACATCATGGCCGAGTATGGCATGAACGTCATCGACTCCGGCGTTGCCGTCCTGTCCATGCACGCCCTGTGGGAGGTCGCCAACAAGGCCGATATCTACGAGGCCTATCGCGGCTACAAGGCCTTCATCGAGCGCGCCTAACCAGCCCTTCATCAGTTGCGGTGAAATACGGACTAAACTGGCCCATAAACAGCCCAAGCAGACTGTATTCCACCGCAACTTCCTTTTTGGCAGAGGAGAGTCCATGCTGCAGATCATCATTTCGCCCGCCAAGCAGATGCGCGCGGCCCAAGATGCTTTTGAAGTCCTGGGCATTCCACCTTTTGCGCACGAGACGGCTCGCCTCCACTGCGCACTGCTAGATATCGAACGAAATGAAGGCAGCGGCGGCCTGCAAGCGCTATGGAACGTGAGTGACAAACTGCTGGGGCCTTGCCTCAACACCCTGCATGAGTTCGGGCCCATCCTGAAAAACGGCGATCTCGACAATCCCGAACTCGCCCGTCACCTCTCCCCTGCCGTCATGTCCTATCACGGCATTCAATACCAGAGTATGGCGCCCGAGGTGATGGATTCCGCGCAGCTCGCATGGCTACAAGACCATCTATGGATCCTCTCCGGCCTCTACGGGTGCGTTCGTCCCTTTCATGCCGTCGAACCGTATCGGCTGGAGATGGGCGCGAAGCTCGCCGTTGACGATGCCCGAGACCTCTACGCGTTTTGGAGCGACAAGCTCGCGCGGGCTATCGCCCCGGCGGACTCAAACACCACGATCGTCAACCTCGCCAGCGTAGAGTATGCCAAAGCCGTTCTGCCCCACCTCGCGGGCGACGCCACGGCCGTCACATGCCTCTTTGGCGAGGGTATCCGCAACGGGAAGCCCATCCAACGGTCGACCGCCAGCAAAAAGGCGCGCGGCTCCATGGTGCGGTGGATGGCAGAAAACAAGCTCGAGGATGTAAGCGGGCTCACCGCGTTCGACGTTGGTTATCGTCACTTTCCCGAACTTTCAAATAAAAACACTTTGGTCTTCCTGAACGAACAGGCCTTGTAGGACCACCGCTACTTTGAATGTGCTACCTAGGCACGGCGTCTATTCCGCCAAGCCGTCGGCTTTGGCAATTTCATTTGTCGAGCCGTCCTGATAGGTAATCTTGACGTGCTCCACCTCGGACACTTTGACGCCCGACGGGGGCTCCAGGCGCCATTCCGTCAGCGCGATATCCATCGTCGTGGGCACATCCCCTTGATCTTTGAGCTCGACCAACAGCGTCTTAAGCGCCGCATCGAAGGTCACGCGCTCGATCTCTTCACCAGGAATGGAACCACCGCTCAGCTGCAGCTGGACAAATCCATCGTACGGATACCAATAGTCGCCCGGAACGGCGAGCGTATTGGCATTACCGCCAGTACTCCTCACCGTCATAATCGGTAGGCTATCATCAGCCTCGAACTCCCATGCAGCGCCGCCGCGACCACCAAACGTCCAGATACAAAAGGCAATCACCAGCACGGCAAGCACCGCAAAACCAATCGCGACAAGGCCATGGTGCGCACGGCTTTCCTCGGCCGATACATCCCATTGCGTCTCTCGATATAGATGCTTGTCTTCCATGTTCGCCTCCCCGCAAGCACGCTCGTTGGCCCAATCGTACCCATTCAGGCTATACTTGAGCCCATGACATAACGGGGAGTTTGCAGGACAAGACGGCAGGCTGAGATTGGGCGCGCCCGCCCTGACCCGCAAACCTGATATGGGTAATGCCAACGAAGGGAGCCGTGCCAATGAGCACACAGACCGAGCCCAAGCTCGTCACGCAAATCGACTTCGCCCGCGCCGGGCAAATCACGCCGCAGATGAAAGAAGTCGCCGAGCGCGAGCATCGCGACCCCGAGTACATCCGCGAGCGCGTGGCCGACGGCCGCATCGCCATCCCCGCCAACATCGTGCATATCAAAAAAGGCATGCGTGCCTTTGGCGTTGGTGAGGGCCTGTCCACCAAGGTCAACGTCAACCTGGGCATCTCGGGCGATAAGGCCGATGCCGCCGAGGAGTGGAAGAAGGTCAAGATCGCCGAGGACTTTGGCGCCGACGCCATCATGGACCTCTCCAACTCGGGCAAGACGCGCCAGTTCCGCCAGCAGCTCATCGACGAGACACCGCTCATGGTGGGCACCGTCCCCATGTACGATGCCATCGGCTACATGGAAAAGCCGCTGGTCAAGCTGACCAAGGACGATCTGCTCAAGGTCGTGCGCGCGCATGCCGAGGACGGCGTGGACTTTATGACCATCCACTGCGGCATCAACAAGTCGGTCATCAAGACCTTTAAGGAGACTGGCCGCCTCATGAACATCGTCAGCCGCGGCGGCTCGCTGCTGTTTGGTTGGATGGAGGTCACCGGTAACGAGAACCCCTTCTACGAGTTCTACGACGAGGTGCTCGAGATCTGCCACGAATACGACGTGACGATCTCGCTCGGCGACTCCTGCCGCCCGGGCTGTCTCTACGACTCCAACGACGCAACCGAGACCGCCGAGATGATCGAGCTGGGCAAGCTGTGCAAGCGCGCCTGGGCCGCCGGCGTCCAGGTCATGGTCGAGGGTCCGGGTCACATGGCGCTCGACGAGATCGCCGCCAACATGAAGCTGCAGAAGCGCCTGTGCCACAACGCCCCGTTCTATGTGCTGGGGCCGCTGGTGACCGATATCGGCGTGGGCTACGACCACATCACCGCCGCCATTGGTGGCGCCATCTCCGCGAGCTCGGGTGCCGACTTTTTGTGCTACGTGACGCCGGCCGAGCACCTGTGCCTGCCCAACGCTCAGGATGTGCTCGATGGCCTCATGGCCACCAAGATTGCCGCACACGCCGCCGACATCGCCAAGAAGGTACCGCACGCCCGTGACATGGACGACAAGATGGGTCAGGCACGCCGCAAGCTCGACTGGGATGCCATGTGGAAGTGCGCCCTCGACCCGGTCACCGGCAAGAAGCGCTACGAGGAATCCCCCGCCGCCACCGAGGGCACCTGCACCATGTGCGGCAAGATGTGCGCCGTTCGCACTGTCAACAAGGTGTTCGAAGGCACGACGATCGACCTCGGCATGGAGGACTAACCCTGTCGCCGCGGCCGCTTCTGGCGGCGAGCTGGTACCTGTCAATTGTTGACGTGTGAACATTTGCTTACATTTGCGTAAAGATTGCATCGCCCGCCCGGGTTCGACATAGAGTCGGCCCGGGCATCTTTATAATGCTGGCTTAAAGACCCATTTGATTCCGACCGAACAAGGGAGCGAACATGGATCGCAGCAAGGTACCTGCCGTCCTGTCCATCGCAGGATCCGATTCCAGCGGTGGCGCCGGCATTCAAGCCGACATCAAGACCATTACGGCGCACCGTCTGTATGCCGAGACGGCCATAACCGCCATCACGGCGCAAAACACCCTGGGCATCACCGCCGTGCAGAA
The DNA here is from genome assembly GCF_003438275.1 of Collinsella sp. OM07-12. NCBI lineage: Bacteria > Bacillati > Actinomycetota > Coriobacteriia > Coriobacteriales > Coriobacteriaceae > Collinsella > Collinsella sp. OM07-12. Next base: position 39,741 of record NZ_QSTQ01000020.1, on the reverse strand, counting down.
TATCTCGCCAGATATCGTCGCCGCGCAGATCGACGCCGTCTTTGACGACATCCGCCCGAGCGCCGTCAAGATCGGCATGGTTTCTTCTGTCGAGATTATCGAAGTCATCGCCGACCGCTTGAGCGCCTGGAACGCAACGAACGTGGTCGTGGACCCCGTCATGGTAGCCACCTCGGGCGCTCGACTCATTGCCGAGGATGCGGCCGAGGCGCTCACGCGTCGCCTGTTCCCGTTGGCGACCGTCATCACGCCCAATATCCCCGAGGCCATGGCACTGCTCGACTACGAGGTCGATTCCGAGCGCACGCAGCAAAATGCCGCCATGCTCCTCACCCGCCGCTTTGGATGCGCGTCTTTGGTTAAAGGCGGACATCTTGTCAACGAGGCCAACGACGTGCTGGCGGAGCCCGCGCCGCTCGATGACGAGGGCAACCACCTGGGCGATCCGCTCACCACGTGGTTCCGTCACAAGCGCATCGAGACCGGCAACACGCATGGCACCGGCTGCACGCTCTCGTCCGCTATCGCCTGCGCGCTGGCCCAGGGCATGGATCTTGCCGACGCCGTCAACGCCGGCAAGGCCTACCTAACGGGCGCCCTCGCCGCCGGCTTTGACATGGGCAAAGGTTCCGGCCCCGTCAACCACATGTGGAATTACTAGCCCTGCAGCAAAACCACCACAAAGGGGACAGGCACCTTTGTGGTGGTTTTTCTTTTACCACTTAATCGTCTGCGAGTTGGATGCCGAGCAAGCCCGAAAGCGCGAGCGCCTGTTCGGCATTGACTGTCAGGCCTCGCAACTCACGGTAGTCACCCGAAACAACGGGAGCCTCAAACGTGCAGCGCGATACATCAACACCACATAGCGGTGTCTTGAACACATCAACTCGCGTCAGGTCGCAGCTATCCAGGCGCAGCTGCCCCAACTTGGCCCCCTGGAGCGCCGCCTCGGTCAGGCGCACATCGCACGCCGTGATGGGGCCAATGCGTCCCTCCGAAAGGTTCGCGTAGCTCAGGTCGCATGATGCAAACGAAACGTTCGACAGGCGCGCCTTGACCAAGTTGAGCCCCGGCGCCGAGCAATCAACAAAGTCGCATCGGTTGAGCCAGCAGCCTTCCATATTGCAGCGGATAAAGCGACAACCGCGAAATACGACGTCACGAAACGTCGAACCACTCCAGTCGACGCCATCGAATACGCAGGAGCGGAACACGATGCCGTCAAAGGTCGCACCGTTCGCCACGTCATAGGCGAGCTCCAGCTCCTCAAAAGCGGTATTTGAGACAAGCTCATCCCCCTCGGCAAACAGGTCAATGAGCTCATCCATGCCCATGTGGCAGCCAAGCCGCTCGTTTACCCGGGCAAAACCACCACAAAAGTGCCTGTCCCCTTTGTGGTGGTTTGGGGCTGCGCTACTCACCGAGCATCTCTTGGAGCTTGGCTGCCACGGCATGTCCCAAGCTCTCGTGGCTTTCGGGCATCATATGCAGATAGTCGATATCGCCCGGCTCGGCAAAGTCGGCGGCGTTCAAAAAGTCGCAGCCAAACTGCTCGGCTACGTGCGCGTAGTACTCGGCAAAATGCTCCGAGGCCTCGACGGAATGCTCGTCAAAATCGGTCATATACACATCGGCGATTTGCGGCTTGATCTTGATGGGAGCCATCAGCAGAATGCGCGGACAAGGCGCAGCGTCGGTCCACGAAAACGCGCGGACGGCGCGGATCAGCGCCATGGCGCCACGGGCGATATCGGAAGCCGTCACGTTAAAGACCGTCTTACAGTCGTTGGTGCCCAGCATGATCACAATGGCGTCCAGCGGCTTATGGGCCTCGAGCAGCATCGGAAGCGCGCGAATGCCGTTGAGGTTAGTGTCCAGGTGGCACATATCGTCGCGCACCGTCGTGCGGCCGTTGAGCCCCTCCTCAATCACATGCCAGCCCTCGCCCAGGTCACGCTGTGCCACGCCGCACCAGCGCACATCCTGCGCATAGCGCACCGCGGTGCCGTCGCGCATACCAGCCGGATCGTAACCATAGGTGTTGCTGTCGCCAAAGCATAGAACGTTTTTCATCGTAAGCTCCCCACTCAATAAAAAGCCGACGGGAGCAGCCCCCGTCGGCTCGGCATGTCGCATCACGCGCACAGTTTACAAGTATTTGCGCCAGTCGTCGTCATCCTCATCGTCCTCGGCAGCGGCCCGAGCCTGCTCGGCGGCACGGGCGGCCGCAGCGCGGGCGGCAACCTGGGCATAGGACTCCTCGTTGCGCTCGGGGAAGTTTGCCAACACGTGCTCGAACTTGGCGAAGTCCTCGTCCCAGCGCGTAGAGGGCACAGCAAAGAAGACCTGCTTGACCTTGAAGTCGCCCGATGCGAGCTCCTTGCGGAAGAGCTCAGCCACGGCCTCGGCGTCAAAGCCGTTGTTGTCGCAGCCCCATGCGCCCAGCACGAGCTTCTCGCGACCCAACTCGTCGCAGATGGCGAGTACAAAGCGGATACGGTCGCGCAGGGCATCCAGCAGAGCATCGTCGCTCACGCGATACTCCTGGCGGGCGCGCTTAACGTTGGGCGCGGCGGCAACGATCACGTCGGCATACGCATGCACATGGTTGCGGTCAAAACGCACCGCAGGCACTACCAGCGCACGGTTGCGGTAGAGCTCGCAGTTGATATTGCGGCGACGGTTCTCGCCATACCACTTGCGCTGCTTGTCGAGCACGTTGTACAGATACGAATCGGCGCAGAGCGTAGCCTCCTGGCCCAGATAGCCCTGGATGTAGCCGCCACCCGGGTTGGTGAACGAGGCAAAGGCGAGCACTGCCATGTCGCAGAACTGCGCATAGCCGCGGCCGTTGTCCAGAATGGCCTGCGTGGCGGAGGCATCAAGCACGGTGACCTCGGGCAGAGTCGGAGCGGGCTCCTCGGCAGGCGCGGACTCGGTCTCTGCGGGTTCCTCGGCAGGCGCAGACTCGTCCGTGACCTCGGTCTCGACGGACGCAACCTCAGCGGCCTCGACCTCGGCGGACTCAGACTCCTCGGCAACCTGCTCCTCGGCAGCCGCAGCCGCCTGGGCCTTGGCCTTCATCGCCGCGACAAAACCGGCAGGCATACCGTCGAATTCGCGCACGCCGGCAAGCGAGCGCTCGATATCCTTGGCACACGCCTCGGACACAGTTGCCACGTGACGCTCGGCGGCCTTGGCACGGGCCTCGCGCTTGGGGTTGGGCTGCCCTGTGCGGCCGGTCCTGCAGTTACGGTTCCTGTTGTCGACGTCTGCCATAAGTGGTCACCTTTCCTGTCGCTGCCGTTATCGGCTTTTCCCATCCATGATACCCCGCCGCGTACAAAAAAGACGGCCCGAAGGACCGCCTTTCGCATTGATTTACGCGCGCGGCAAGCACCGCTGCAACTCGCCGCTAGTCGCGACGACCAAGGATATTCAGGATGCGCAGGAACACGTTGATGATATCCACGAACAGGTTGGACGCCATGAGCACGGCGTTGGGCAGCGTGGGCGGCACCGTCGTGGCCACATAGGTGTCATAGCCAATAAAACCGGCGAACACCACGATTACGATCAGGTCGGTAATAGACTGCGAAACACCCATAAACATCAGCACGATCTCGACCAGGATCGTGGCAAGCAGAACGCCAAAACCGATGCCGTACACGCGCTGGAAGAACTTGGGGAAGGTCACGCCCAGCGCGCCAAAGACAAAGGTGATGGCGGCAGTGGCGATAAAGGCGGTGTTGATGGTGGGCAGGTCGTAGTTGGCAAGGCCAAACGACGCGGTCAGGCCAAAGGTGCTCGCAAAGATCACGTAACCCGTGAGCGACAGGCCCACAGACTGCTTGCCCGCGGCAGCCGACATCATGACAATGCCGGCGATGGTCAAAATAAACGAGCCAAAAACCAGCGGCAAAGCGGCGCCGCTCATCATCATGCGGGCAAACGCCATGGTGCTCGTAAAGTAGGCGCCGGCACCCATGGCGCAAAAGCCCAAAAAGATCAGGGCGGACATGACAAGGTTGTACGCACGCGGCGACATCTCCTTGGCACGGCTTGCACCGGTCTCGATGGGGCCGTTCTGATAGCCCTGGATATCATTCATACTTTCGTCCTTTCAGATAGCGCCGCGACAGCAGCGCCTTAAGCGACAAGATTTCTGCCATTGTACCCAAATGCCACACGTTTTACCTGCGGCGCTCACCCTCGAGCGTGTGGTCAAACGCCCAGACCCACCAACGCATCACGTGGGTCTGCGAGCCGTCCGGCCGTTCGCGCGCCTGGTCCTCCAGATACAACTCGGTCGCATGACCGCCAAAACGGACCTTATAGGTTGCCGTACGAATGCCGTGAACCGTCAGGCCAAACCCAGTGGTCGAGACAATCTCGTCAATCGTAAAGCAGCGACCGTCAACCCAGCAGACGGTGACCGGCACGACTTGTCCGCCCGCGAGGATGCGAGCCACGACGTCCACATACTGCTTGTGCACGCGCCGAGTTTTGCCATCTGTCTGTCGATATTCCATGCCCCTATTATCGAACGCATGTTTGCATATTGTAAAGCGAACAGGCTGTGGTTTTGGCGTGTCGGACCGCATGCGCACGTCCGCACGACGTGTTAGCAAAAAGAACACCGAAGGTCAACAGGGCTAATATTCAATTTTAGTACCCAATAATTCACTTCTCCCATCAGAACTCGGTAAAGAAACCCGCAGGAGGTGATACGATTTATCATGTTTTTGTAACGTTTCTGCAAACTTCGAGAAAGCCCATATATGGACGTAACGTTCTCAACCTTCCTCGGCCAACTTGTGTCGAACCCAGTCCTTGCCGTCACCGTGATTCTCGCGCTCGGCGCCATCTTCGTCAACGGATGGACCGACGCGCCCAACGCCATCGCGACCTGCGTCACTACGCGTTGCATGCCCGCCCGCGCTGCCATTCTCATGAGCGCCGCATTCAACTTCCTCGGCGTGCTCATCATGACGCACTTTAACGCGAGCGTCGCCAACACCATCTCACATATCGTCGACTTTGGCGGAAATAGCACCATGGCGCTCGCGTGCCTGTGCGCGGCGCTGTTCTCCATCGTCGTCTACGGCGCCACAGCGTCGCGTTTTGGCATCCCCACCTCGCAAAGCCACAGCCTTATCGCCGGCCTGACCGGTGCCGCTATCGCCCTCGGCGGCGCGAGCAGCGTTAACGTCCACGAGTGGATGAAGGTCATCTACGGCTTGGCGCTCTCCATCGGCCTGGGCTTTGTCATGGGCTGGGTCCTGTGCAAGCTCGTCTCGATTCTTTTTGCCGCCGCCAACAGGCGACGTGCCAACGTCTTCTTTAAATACGCTCAGATCGCGAGTGCCGCGGCCATGAGCTTCATGCACGGCGCGCAGGATGGACAGAAGTTCATCGGCGTGCTCTTTTTAGGCGTGGCCTTCGCCAACGGCCAGACGAGCGTCGGCGATGCCGGCATCCCCATCTGGATTATGCTGCTGTGCTCGGCCACTATGGGTATCGGCACCAGCGTGGGCGGCGAGCGCATCATCAAGTCCGTCGGCCAGAGCATGGTTAAGCTCGAGAAGTATCAGGGTTTCTCTGCCGACCTCGCGGGCGCCGCGAACCTGCTACTTGCCACCCTTACCGGCATCCCCGTGTCATCCACGCACATCAAAACCTGCGCCATCATGGGCGTCGGCGCCGTCAAGCGCCTCTCAGCCATCAACTTCGGCGTCGTCAAGGACATGATGTTCACCTGGTTCTTCACCTTCCCCGCTTGCGGACTCATCAGCTTTTTCATGGCCAAGCTGTTCATGATGTTCCTCTAGTCAAACCGAGTGTCCATCCGGACCGCAACACTTCGCCTACCCGTCTTCGCCTCGAAAGGACCCACCCATGGCAAAGAAACCCAATTCGTTCTACTTTGACAACTACGTCGCCTGCGCCGACCTCGCCGTCCAGGCCGCCGAGCTGCTTACCCAGATTTTTGAGAACTTCGATCCCGCGAAGATTCACGATATGCTCGAGGAGATGCATGCCATTGAGCATGCGGCAGACAAGAAGCACCACGAGCTTGAAGACGCCCTGCTCACCGCCTTTATCACCCCGCTCGAGCGCGAGGATCTGAACCTGATGAGCTGCTCACTCGACACCGTGCTCGACCGCATCGAGGGCGTCGTGCAGCGCGTCTACTTCACCAACATTCAGAGCATCCATCCCGACGCCATCGTCATCGCCCACAAGGTGACCGACGCTTGCCGCGCCATGAAGGACCTGATGGTCGAGCTGCCCAACTACCGCAAGTCCAAAACGCTGCGCGAACTGGTCATCCAGATCAACACCATCGAGTCCGAGGCCGACGAGCTCTACATCAACGCCATGCGCAACCTGCACGTCAACGGCAAGGACCCGCTCGAGGTCATCGCCTGGCGTGACGTATATGCCTTCCTGGAGTACTGCGCCGACTGCTGTGAGAATGTGGCCGATGTCGTGGATTCGATTGTCATGAAGAACAGTTAATTGGGGGTACGTGTCCCGGCGGCGAAGGGCCGGCCACGGTTTGCTTTCTCACTCCGGCTGCTTTGCAGAGTCGTTCGAAAGCGGTTAATTAGTGGTACCCGCCCCACCGGCGAAGGCCCGGCACCTATTTGCTTTCTCACTCCGGCTGCGTAGCAGAGTCGTTCGAAAGTAAATAGGTGTCGGGCCTTCGCCTTGCGTACCACCATTGGGAACCTCGGCTGATAGTTTGGATGCGATGGGGCTTTGGCTGATGCGGCCTTTTATGCCCGAATGGGTACTTTGGGGCTGTGTTGGGCGTTTGGCTGGATGGTGCTTTGGGTACCCTTTGGTTTACTTTGGATTGATTCGCTGACTTTGGAGGGTTTGGTTATGGGGTATTTGGATCTGGCTCGGGGTCGTTATTCTTGTCGTGAGTTTGAGACTCGGGCTGTGGAGCAGTCGGTGGTGGATGTTGTTGTTGAAGCTGGACGGATTGCTCCTTCTGCTTGTAATAATCATCCTTCTCGTGTGATGGTGCTGGATACGCCCGAGCTGTTGGAGAAGGCTGCTGCTTGTCAGCCTCGGTTTGCTCGAGATGGGTCTATCTTTGGGGCTCCGCTTGTCTTCCTCATTTGCAGCGTTACCGATGATGCTTGGGTGCGCCCGTATGATCAGATGAATTCCAGTGAAATCGATACGTCCATCGTGTGTGATCAGATGATGATGGAGGCCACCGAGCAGGGCCTGGGAACGTGCTGGGTGTGCCATTTTAAGCCTGAGGTGGCCCGTGAGCAGTTCGACCTGCCCGAGGGTGTCTATCCCTATCACATGCTCGTCTGTGGCTATCCTGCCGACCATATCGCCGACCCCGAGCATCGAGAGGCCCGCACCATTCCCCTCTCCGACTTCCTCCTCAAGTAGATTTTTGGGACATGCCGCAAAACCTACCCTTGACCGCTCACCCGTTCACCGAGTTCTGCGCCACTATGTGCAGGGCTCGGTTTTTTATGTTGCGCACCCCTGCACACCCTGCACAGTCATAAAAAAGGACCCGCAAGCTGCGGGTCCTTTCTAGGCACTAAATTGTAGGCCGAATGTTAGTCCAGGTCGTCGGCAGCGAAGTTGTCGATCGGGGCGAAGGGATCGGCCACGGGGACAACCGGATCGGCGACGGGCAGCGGCTCGGCGGGAACAGTCACCGCAGGAGAAGCGGCAGAACCAACCGGCGTGGAGGCCATGAGGTCGGCCGGGAAGGAGTTCTGGGCGTCGTCCATAAAGTGCTGGATGAGCTTGAGGTACTCGGCCTTGAACTCCTCGCGGGAAGCCTTCAGACGGTCGATTTCCTCGAGCTCGGCCTGCTTCTCGGTCAGAGCCTGGCGGATAACCTCGCGGGCCTTGGCGTCAGCCTCGTTGCGGATACGCTCAGCGTTCTCATTGGCATCGTTGACGATGGTCTCAGCGGTCTGCTGGGCAGCGATCAGGGCAGCGGAAATCTGGCGCTCCTGAGCGGAGAAGTCAGGGGCGGGAGCGGCCACGGGGGCGGCAGGGGCGGCCTGGGCGGCGGTATCCTGAGCCTGGGCAAGCTGAGCCTGTGCATCGGCAAGCTGCTGCTCAGTAGCAGTCAGACGGCCCTTAAGGTCGACGATCTTAGCGAGCATAGCGTCAACCTCGGAAGACAGCGTCTCCAAGAAGACGTCGACCTCGGCAGGATCGTAGCCACGCTTGGCCTCAGAGAAAGTCTGAGCCTGGATGTCTGCAGGGGTAATAGCCATAACAAGTCTCCTTTTTCATCGCCTCGGCGCTACACGCCCGACGTAAGTTACTAAGTCAGTTCTATACGAGTATACCTATAAGAAGCTGCAGAACCAGTCTCTGCACCAACTGCAACGCAATAATCGCAACGACCGGCGAAAAATCAACGCCGCCCATCGGCGGGATAAACCGACGAAAGAGGTTGAGCCACGGGCCGCAGACGCTATCGAGCACTGCAGCGATATCCTGCAGCAGGCCGCCCTGCTTCATGGGAATCCACGTCATAAAGCAATAGACCACGATGAGCGTGGAGTAGAAGTTGAACAGCGTGTTGACCAGCTGGACAATGGTGTAGATGTTGATGAGAATCTCCTCGTCTTGGGTTTACTTAAGGTAGCCGTCGGCACGAAGCTTCTTGAGGTCCGAATCCTTGACCTCGCAGCCGGCGGGCAGCACCATGAACACGCGATCGCCCACTTCTTTGACCGTAGCGCCCAGGCCACAGGCAAAGCCATAGCTAAAGTCCAGGACACGCTTGGCGACCTCGGTGCGAACGCCGACAAAAATCAGCGCGACGGGCTGTTTGGTACGCACACGACGGACAACGGTCTCAACGTCATCATAGCTCTCGGGACGCAGGACATAGGCAGGCAGCTGCGGCGTGGCGTTGATGATGTTGCTCGCATAGGCCGAGGCGTCGCTCGGCGCAGGGGCGGGCGCAGGCGCCGCGGCGCGAGCACGGGCGCTCTCGGCATAGCTCGACGGCGTGTCGTAGGCGCCGGGACGATAGCCACCGGTGACCGTATCCTGAGAACGCGACGGCGGATTGTACGTCGTTGCATGACGCGAGTCATCGCCGACCAGCTGACCGGAGCGCGTATACACGGCAACCGACTCAGCTTCACCGCGGCGCGTCTGGCCCAACAGGCCGTTGCTCGGCTCGTCCTGGGTATAGAAGCCCTCGCCCGAAGCACCACTGTAGCCGCCGCCCTGATAGCCGTCGTCGTAGCCGTCATCGTAGCCGTAGTCGTCATCCTGGCTATAGCCCTGGTCGTAACCCTGCTGGCCGCCCAGGTGCATCTTATTTTTAATCTCGTCAAGGAAGCCCATGGTTGTGTCCTCTCACGGTTTAGTGCAGGCGCTCTGTAAACCAGTGCGCACCTCAGAGCCCTATTTTACTGCAAACTCCGGGCTAAATACTACCCTGCCCAGGCGAACGAGCGTAGAGCCCTCCTCAAGGGCAGGCTCAAAGTCCTCGCTCATGCCGCAGGAAAGCTCAGGCAGGTTCAAATCGGGATGCGCTGCCTCCAGCTCATCCCTCAGCTCACGAAGCCCCGCAAAGGTGCGGCGTGCCACATCCTTATTCCCCCGGGGCGCCATAGTCATAAGCCCCTGCACGCAAATTCCCTCAAGCTCTGCAAGCTCACCCGCGGCGGCGCGAATCTCATCGGGCGAAAAACCGCCCTTGGACTCCTCGCCGCTCACGTTGACCTCAATCAGCACCTGCTGGGGAGCAACCAGCTCGCCCGCTTCGATCTTACGAGTCGCACGGCTCGAGATAGCCTGCGCCAGATGAAGCGACCCCACCGAATGGATTAGCTCGGCTGAGCCCAGCACCGCATTGATCTTGTTAGTCTGAAGGTTGCCGATCATATCGAAACGCACCTCGGGCAGCTCCGGATGCTCCGCCAGACCCGTAAGCTTGCGGACGAGCTCTTGCGGGCGGTTCTCGGCAAAGTGGCGATACCCCGCCCGAATGGCAGCGATGGTCTCGTCAACGCCGACGGTCTTGGACACGGCAATCAAACGCGCGGCATCGTGGGGCCTCCCAGCGCGATCGAGCGCGGCATAAAAGCGCTCGAGTATCTGCTCGCGGCGAGCGCGCATCAAGTCTAAATAGTTATCCATGGCAAATCGCCTCCGCAGACAGCACAACAAGTAGTCCCATGCTAACGCAAGAGCGCGGCCCCGCATCCGCAAGGCCGCGCTCCCTCAGGTATTTACAATCTCTCAACGAGCGGAGCTACCCTACTCCTCGTCGTCCTCGCCATCGTCTTCATCCTCAAGATGATCCAGCAGGTAGCGCAGGCCCTCGCTAACCTCGTTAGCAGGCACCTTGGCAACATAGCGAGCATCGACGGCGGGCCTCATGATAACACCCTCGCCCGAAGGCACGCGCATGCTCTCGAGCTCATCCTCATCAGTGCGGGCGATATCGCCGGCGTTCATACGCTGACCAGTCAACAGGAAGGTCAGACGGCAAGCGGCATCGATGGAAATCGAAGCGATGCGATCGAGGTAGCGTGAAACCATGATGGCGCGACGCAGGTCGTCATAGTTGCTGTCGTCGTCCATAAAGTCGCCCGTATCCATACGGTTAAAGGTGCGGAAGAACTTCTCGTAGGCAGCGTGCACTGGCTCGTCCTCGACGGCCAGGTTGCAGATGATGGACATGTCATTGGTGACGAGCGCAGAAAGCGAAGAGCCCAGCACCTGGTAGACGGCCTCAGCCTCGGCCTCGACCGTGCCGACAAGCTCCTTGGGCAGCGAGATGTCGGCCTTGATCATATGACGCGTGGCGCGGCAAATCTGACGGACCTTATCGGTCATGCGCTGCAGGTTAAAGTCAACATAGATAATCGTCTGAAGCAGGCGGAAGTCGGAGGCGACCGGTGACTGCGTGGCAATCAGGTTGTAGCAGACGGCCTCCAGGTTGGCGCAGCGTGCGTCAATCGAAAGCGTGCGCTTCTTGGTCTTGGTGGCGAGCTTGCGGTCGTCGGTCACATAGGCCTTTACGGCATCGTGGAGGGCCAGATCGACGGCCTCATAGATGCTCAGCATCTCGTGACGGGCCTCGATGAGCTGACGGGAAAACAGTTTGCGCATGGTTCACTCCAATCAGTTGGGTGCGGTCATGCCGCCCGCACAGTGAATACGCACCGGACCAGGTCCGATCGGCTTGGGACTAGTCGCACCGATCAGCCAAAGCGGCCGGTGATATAGTCTTCCGTACGCGAGTCCACCGGGCTGGTGAAGATCGCGTCGGTTTGACCATACTCGATGAGCGTGGCGGGCTCGCCGGCAACTTCCTGCAAGAAGAATGCGGTGTAGTCGCTGATACGAGCTGCCTGCTGCATAGAATGCGTGACGATGATAATCGTCATCTCGGGCGCCAGCTCGGCCATCAGATCCTCGACCTTAGAGACGGACGTGGGGTCGATGGCGGAGCAGGGCTCGTCCATCAGAAGGACATCGGGTTGCACCGCAAGCACGCGGGCGATGCACAGACGCTGCTGCTGACCGCCCGAGAGCGCCAAACCATCCTTGTTGAGCTGATTGGATACCTCTTTCCAGAGGTTGGCGCGCTTGAGCGATTCTTCCACGATGTCATCGAGGTCGCTTTTGCTAGTCACGCCCTGCAGACGAGGGCCAAAGGCGACATTCTCGTAGATGGATTTGGGAAACGGGTTGGGCTGCTGAAAGATCATGCCCACGCGACGACGGAGGTCGACCGGGTCGACACCCTCGGCATAGATATCATTGCCGTCGAGCGTCATGGTACCCTCGACGCGGGTACCCTCGATAAGGTCATTCATACGGTTGATGCAACGCAAAAACGTTGACTTGCCGCAGCCTGAAGGGCCAATGAAGGCGGTGATGGCGTTTTTTGCGATGTTGAGGTCGAGCCCCGTCAGCGCATGAAAGTCACCGTACCAAAAGTTGAAATCCTTGGCCGTGATGGCTGCTTGCTCCGGCGTGGGAGCGGACTGATAGACGGACATGGGACTCCTTAATTAGCGGCGTTTGCGCGACAGGTAGCGCGCAAACAGGTTGAAGGCCAGAATAATCGCCATCAGCAAAAGCGCGGTGCCGTAGGCCGCGTTCATGTTGATGCCGTCGTTGGCAAGCAGGTACAGGTGAACCGTCATGGGGCGGCCGGAATCGAGCGGCGAAATAGGTAGATTGATGGCCTGGCCCATGGTGTAGAGCACCACGGCGGTCTCGCCGATGGCGCGGCCGATGGCAAGGACGATGCCGGTGGCAATGCGACCAAAGGCCGAAGGAAGTACGATCTTGGAGACGACCTGCCACTTGGTGGCGCCCAAGCCGTACGCGCCCCAACGGATATAGCGCGGAACGGCGCGAATGGCCTCTTCGGTGGTGCGCATGACGATAGGCAGCATCAGAAGCGCCAGCGCCAGAGCGGCAGAGACCATCGAAAGGCCCAGGCCCATGGCCTCGACAAACAAGGCGTAGCCAAACAGGCCCATAACGATGGAGGGCACCGACGCCAAAGCGTCAGCAGCGTAGCGTATGAGCTCGACGACCTTGCCCTGCTTGGCGTACTCGGCCAGATAGACGGCTGCCAGCACAGCGATCGGCGTGCAGATAAGCATGGCGAGCGCCGTCACGTAGACGGTCGAGACGATCGTGGGCCAAATGCCGCCCTCGGCGTTGACGCCCTGGGGCCAACCGAAGATAAAGTCGAACGAGATATGCGGCAGACCGTTAATGACCACGTAGGCGATGATAGCGACCAGCACCAGCGTGGTGATGTATGCTGCGGCACGGAACACGCCAAGCATGATCTTATTGGACAGGTCTTTGTTGATGCGGCCCTTCTTGCCGTGGGAAAGGGCACGCTTGATGCGCTCGCGCGACGAGGTCGCATCGACCGTCGTGTCAACGGAATCGGACATAGCCTACCCCCTCTTCTTCTTGGAAATCAGACGGACGATGCCCACCAGCGCGGCGGAGATGATAAACAGGACCACACCCATGCCGAACAGCGCCGAGCGGTGCAGACCCGAGGAATAGCTCATGTCGAGCGCGATCTGGCTCGTGAGCGTCGAGATGGGGCTCGCAATGCTGTCGGGAATAACCGGAGCGTTACCCACGACCATGAGCACGGCCATGGTCTCACCGATGGCACGGCCCATACCCAGCACGATGGCATCCACGATACCCAGCTTGGCGGCAGGTAGCACGACCTTATAGATGGTCTGCCACTTGGTGGCGCCCATGGCATACGATGCCTCGCGAATGCCCATGGGAATGGAATTGAGAGCATCGATGGTGAGCGTGGTGATGGTAGGGACGATCATGATAGCAAGCACGAACCACGCCGTCAGCGCACCAAAACCAAGACCGCCGGTCAGTTGCGCGATAAACGGACGGATGATAATCATGCCAAAGAAACCGTAGATGATGGAGGGAATGCCCGCCAGCAGGTCGACGGCGGGGCTGATGAGTTTGCGCACGCGCTTGCTGGCGATCTCGACCAGATACACGGCCGTACCCACACCTAGCGGCACACCCATGGCGAGCGCACCGACAGTCACCAGACCCGAGCCGGCCAGCAGCGACATAATGCCGTAGTGGCCCTCGGAGGGCGCCCACGTAAAGCTGAAGAAGTCCGCCAGACCGATGTCGGTAAAGACGGGCAGCGCCGAGTACGTGGTAAAGACAAAAATCAGGATGACGGTAACGACCGCCAAGAACGCGCAGGCAAAGAAGATCCACTGCAGCGCCTTCTCCTTGATATAGGTACTGCGCGATACGAGCGCCAGCTCGCGCTTCTTGGGCGCCTGAACATTCTGCTCAGTCTGGGAGTTTTCCTGTGCTTCCATGCTACTCACTCCCCTTCTCGTCGTTGGTGACGGGGATAAAGCCCGCCTCGCGAATCTGCTTGTCCATCTTTTCGGACGTCACGTAGTCGATGTAATCCTGCGCCTGCTGCGAAGGCGCACCCTTCACAAAGAAGTACAGGTCACGCGAGATGGGATAGCCGCCGCTCGCGACCGTCTTCTCGGACGCCTCAACATGATTGACCGAGGCGGCCTTGACCGAGGTCTTGGCGTTGAGGCTATCGACGAAGCCCAGCGAAATGTAGCCAATGGCACCGCGCGAACGAGATACAACGTCGCGCACCTGACCCGTGCCCGAAAGAACGGCCGAGCGACGATCGAACGGGGTGCCGTCCATCACGATGGTGCGAAAGGCCTCACGCGTGCCAGACGCCTCATCTCGGTTGATGACCTGAATCTTCAGGTCCTCTCCGCCGACTTCCTTCCAGTTGGTGATCTTGCCGGCGTAAATATCGCGGAGCTGCCCGGTCGAGAGGTTATCGACCGGGTTATCGTCATTCACGATGACCGCGATGCCGTCGTGCGCGATCACAATCGGGGTCAGGCCCAGATCCTGCTCGTCGGCATTGAGGCCGCGAGATGAGCTGGCGATATCGGCCGTGCCGTTGCTGACGGCCTCGATGCCCGCAGAGGAGCCCAGACCGGAGACAAGTACGTCGATGCCGGTCTCTTCCTTAAAGCCCTCGGCCGCAATCTCGGCAATGGGTAGGCAGGTGGTCGAGCCGGCGACGGTAATGGAAGAAGTAGAAGATCCCGAAGAACAGGCGCACAGCGTAAGCGTAAGCACAGCGGCGCTCAGGACCGATACGATCTTTCTCATAGCATCACGCCGATCGCAGCATGGCGCCCACAGGTGCCGTTCTCGTTACGGTAGGAAAAAAAGCGGTCGTTCTGACGCACAGTCGAAAGCTTGGTATCCACGATATTATCCGCGTCGACACCGACATCTACCAGCGCCTCGCAAATGGCAGCGGAAAGATCGAGCATGCGAGAGATGCTCGCATCGATGCACGAGAACTCGGCGGCAAAGCGATCCATGAGTTCCTGGGACACCTCATATTCGTCACCCAAGATATGGGGACCGATATAGGCGGAAACGTCGCTCGCATCGCAGCCGGCAGCATCGCAAAGCGCCTGGCACGCCTTGGCGGAAATACGTGCAATCGTGCCCTTCCAACCGGAGTGCACCACGGCAAATCCGCCGGGAGCCACCAGCACCACGGGAACGCAGTCGGCAAAGCAGAGCAGCACGGGCACGTTATGCGCCGTACAGACGATGGCATCGCAGCCCTCGGCAATCTGCTCGCGAACGTCCTCAAGGTCATCGGCGCCGTTCGAGGTCACCGCAACGATATGGTCACCATGGATCTGATTGGGAACGAGCAGGTTGTGCTCGCACTCGGCGGCACCCATAGCCTCGAGCGCGCGACGACGATTTTCTTGAACAGCAAAGGGATCATCGCCAACATGCGAGCCCAAGTTGAGTGAGGAGTACGCATCTTCGGAAACACCACCGACGCGCTCGGTGAAGGCAAAGCGAACATAGGATGTCGCGCCCTCCACCAATGTAACTCCATCATGGTCGACACGCGAAACTTTGTCCGCACGTGCTGCCATACCAAAGCCTCCTAATAACACAAGTACGCGGCATCGCCGCTACAGCCCGCGTTTATACGGCTGTCATACTTCCTTAAAAGGATACCTGCTGCACTGGAGGCAATCGTAAAGGGAACGTAAAGAGATTGGAGGTTCTAGTTTACAAAGTCGAAATATAAAGGGCGCATCCATACGGACACGCCCCTGTGCACAACAATGCAAAGAACGACTTAGAAGCTACCGCGCTTCAGGAAGTCGGGAAGCTCGAACTGATCGTTGCCGAAGTTAGGAAGCTCGGTGCCACCGACGTTGCGGGTCGGAGCGGCCTGAGCCGGGCTGGCGGCAGGAGCGGTGCGCTGCGGCTCAGCGGAGGCAGCGACCTTGCTCTGAGACTGCTGAGCAGCAAAGAGCTCGTCCTGACGGTTGACGTTGGAGTCGGAGAAGCCCGTAGCGATGACGGTGATACGCACCTGATCGCCCAGGGACTCGTCGACAACGGTACCGAAGATGATGTTGGCCTCGGGGTCGACGGCGTTGGCGACAACGTCGGCGGCGTCGCTGATCTCCTGGATGCCCAGGTCCTTGGAACCGGCGATGGAGAGCAGCACGCGCGTGGCGCCATCGATGGAGCTCTCGAGCAGCGGGCTGGAGATGGCCTGCTGGGCAGCGTCGACGGCACGGGTATCCCCAGAAGAGGTACCAATACCCATCATGGCGGTACCGGCCTGCTTCATGATGGTCTTAACATCGGCGAAGTCCAGGTTGATGATACCGGGGACGGTGATGAGGTCGGTGATGCCCTGGGTGCCCTGGGAAAGGACGCCATCGGCAATCGCGAAGGCCTCGAGCATGGTGGTCTTCTTCTCGGCGATGTCGAGCAGCTTATCGTTAGGAATGACGATCATGGTGTCGACGCAATCGGAGAGGGTCTTGATGCCCTCCTCGGCGCTCTTCTTGCGCTTGCGGCCCTCGAAGGTGAAGGGCTTGGTCACGACGGCGACGGTCAGTGCGCCGACCTCGTTCATCGCGATATCGGCAACGATGGGAGCAGCACCGGTACCGGTGCCACCGCCCTCGCCGCAGGTGATGAACACCATGTCGGCGCCAGCGAGCGCCTCGGCAATGTCGTCGCGGGACTCATCGGCAGCCTTGCGGCCAACCTCGGGGTTGGCGCCGGCGCCCAGGCCGCGGGTAAGGTCGGTGCCGATGTGCACCTTGATATCGGCATCAGAGATCGCGAGTGCCTGAGCATCGGTGTTGATGGCAACAAACTCGACGCCGCGGATGCCCTCTTCGATCATTCGATTGACCGCGTTGGTACCGCCGCCGCCGACGCCGACCACCTTAATGACGGCAAGGTAGTTGTTGATCTCTGTCTCGTGCATGTCGGTCCTCCGAACAAAGGTTATAGCCATAGCATGGGTCGACCCCTGCGCACATTAACCTTCAGGTTGAAAGTAAATGCAAAGGTAAACCGTATTATGTTTGCACATTATGAACGTATCAGTCAAATAATTGACCGTGAAAACCAAACAAACCAGATAAACGGCGTGGTATGGCCCCTCAACAAAGCATCAACCAGCGCTACGAGGTCGGAGCGTTCCTGAATGTGTAGTTGCCCGGAGAGCGCACATTGATATACGTTACGCCCTCTACCTGCGAAAGCAACTTAGTGACTACGCGTTCTTTCTTGGCGATATCGTCCGAATCGCCCAGCGACACCTCAATGCCGTTATTGAGGTTTGCCGAGATGGCTTCGACCGAAGGCGTGGAAATATCCTTGACTTGTCCCAAGAACTCGCTCGAAAAACCACGCACATAATCCAAGCCAGCCTTAACGGCCTTGGAGCTCACCGCCTGGCCGGAAACTGGAGCGACATCCGCCGAGACATCAGTCAGCAACACCGCGCCATAGTGCTTAGCGAGCGCCAGTGCGGCATCAATGCCGGTCAGGGTATTTGAGCCCTGCCCTGTCGTGATGACGTTGCCCTGGTCGTCCACTTCGACCGACGTCGACAGCGGGGCGATCCAGGTGTCATCATCCCCGATGGCCCAGGCAAGGTCATCGGAGCTGATATAGGCAATTGCGATGACCTTGCGCTCCATCGGCGTAATGATGAGCGTATGCGGGAACTGACGCTGGACATCCACGCCCGAGACCCACGGGTTCTGCTTGAGGTCCTCGGTAATCTGGTCGGGATCGACGTTAAAAAGCGACGTTCCCTCGGGCAAATCGATCAGCTGGACAGCATCGTGCTTCGTCACATGCTCGCTGCCTTGAATCTGAATATCAGTGGCGGTAAACAATCCAGAGTTGATCACCACGATGGCAACGACGACGAGCACGGCCAAGACGGCCAGAACGCCGCCCAGGATTTTGCCATTGCCTGCAACGACAGAAGCGGCGTCTGATGTTTTATTTGCCATCGCCCCAAGTGAAGACAACGGGTTGACGCCTTTTTTACCCGAAGGCTTCTCGGCGGTAGCCGACACCGATGTCAGCGAGCGCGGTTTCGATGCGCCTAGCATGCGACCCGGACGCGCCGCTTTAGTTCCCGTCGAGGGCTTAGGAGCTGCCAGGAGACGGGCAGGCTTGGCGCCCATAACAGGCTTTGACGTCACCGAGGGACGCGAGGACTTTTTTGCGGCCGGACGATTACCGAGCTGCGAGCCGACGACCGGACGACTGGTCTGTCGAGCATGCCCGACAGACTTAGAGTGCGCGACGGTATTGCGTTGAGGTTTGGCAGGCACGCCGGAACGCCCTCCGGCGCGGCGGAAGGTGGGTTTCGATGCTCTAGAAGCCGAGGAATTTAACTTCCGGTCTGAGCTCGATGCCATACGCCTCCCTCACCTTTCCGTGCACATGTCTGATAACCGCGGCAACGTCATCGGCCGAGGCAGTTCCGTTATTAACGATAAAATTAGCGTGAACGGGCGAAACTTCCGCGCCGCCAATCGAAAAACCCTTTAATCCACAATCCTCGATAAGCTTGCCCACACTCGCATCGGGCGGGTTGCGAAAGACCGACCCGCAGGATGCGCGACCCATGGGCTGTGTACGCTTGCGCCTCGTCAGGTACCGCTCCATGCGCTCGCGAATGTCGGCCTTGGGCGCCGGTTTAAGCTTGAGCACGCACTCGAGGATAATCTCATTGCGGGGAAGGCTACATTCGCGGTAGCCCCAAGTGATCTCGGACCCCGCATAATGCTTGATACCGGATGCCGGGTCAAACGTTACGACATCCTCGACCAGCGAGCCAATCCACTCGGTCCGTGTGCCGGCATTCATAGATATCGCACCGCCGACCGAACCAGGGATGCCAACGGCAAACTCAAGGCCCGAGAGGCTACGCGACAGGGCATCGTTGACCAGGCGCGCAAACATCACGCCCGCACCGACCGTCAGCGTACAGCCGTCATCGGCAACAACCGTGCGCTGAAACTCACGTCCGAGCGAAATGACGGCACCGCGATAACCGCCATCGGCAACTAGCAGATTGGAGCCCTTGCCGATGATGACCCACGGCACCTGCTCGCGATCGAGCACCGCCACGGCGCGGCGGAGGGCATGATAGCTATGGCACGTCACGAAGAGGTCGGCCTTGCCGCCGATACGATAGCTCGTATGACGCGCAAGGCGCTCGTCCTCGATCACATCCGTGTCGATCATGCCCGAGAGCGCCATGACGGCGTTAAACAGACCCATTTGACTTAAGCGTCTTTCTTGGCAGTCAGATACTCGATGAACTCGGGACCGACGGTCGTAACGTCACCGGCACCCATGGTGAGCAGCAGGTCGCCCTCGCCCACCATCTGCTCGAGCTCCTGATTGAGCTCAAGACGGCTGGAGCAGTACACGACCTCCTTGCCAGGATGCTTGGCGCGCACGGTATCGGCGAGCATCTTAGAGGTGACACCCGGAATGGGCATCTCGCCAGCCGAGAACACATCGATCAGCAGCAGTTTATCGGCATTGGCAAATGCATCGGCAAAGTCGTCGCACAGGGCCTGCAGGCGCGAATAGCGGTGCGGCTGGAATACGACGTCGACGTGCTTGTAGCCCAGCGACGAAGCGGCAGCAAGCGTCGCCTTGATCTCAGTGGGGTGATGGCCGTAATCATCGACCACGGTGATGCCATCGATATCGCCCACGTGGGTAAAGCGACGGCGGACGCCCTCAAAGCTCGAGAGCGCCTTGGCGGCGGCGTCGATGTCAAGGCCCAGGACATGGGCGACGGTGAGCACCGCCGTGGCGTTGAGCATGTTGTGGCGACCGGGATTGCTCTTGATCTCCACAGCGTGCTCAGTGCCGTCCTCAAAGCGAACGATAAAGTCACTCTGGATGCCCTTGACATCCGGATGCACGCAGACGACATCGTTGCTCTCGGCAAAGCCGTAGGAAAGCACGTGACGGCCCGTCGACCTGGCGAGCTCGACCAGATGCGGATCCTCACCGCAGACGATGACGGTGCCGTCCTCGCCCACCAGGCTCATGAATTTGGCGAAAGTTGCCTCGATCTCCTCGATACCCGAGTAGTGATCGAGGTGGTCGGCCTCGACGTTGGTCACAATGACCACGTTGGGGTTCAGGAACAGGAAGGAGCTGTCGGACTCGTCGGCCTCGGCGACAAAGTAGTCGCCCGAGCCGTTCTTGCCGTTCGTGTCATAGCCCTCGACGATGCCGCCGATCAAGAAGCTCGGATCCAGGCCCATGCGGTCGAGCATGGTGGCGCACATCGAAGACGTGGTGGTCTTGCCATGCGTGCCGGCAACAGCGACGGTGGTGTAGCCGTGGCCCAAAGCAGAGAGCATCTTGGCACGGGGCCACACGGGAATACCAAGCTCGCGAGCGCGCACAAGTTCAGGGTTGGACTCCGGAATAGCGGTGGAGACAACAACCACGTCGGGCTTGACCTCGTCGATCGTGGCGGCCTCATGGCCCACATGCACCTTCACACCAGCGCGGGTAAGCTGGCGGATATAACGTGACGTCTTAAGGTCAGAGCCGGTAACGGCATAACCGCGCTCGTGCAGAACGAGGGCGATGCCGCTCATGCCGGCGCCGCCGATACCGATAAAGTGGGCGCTCTTAAACTTGGGCGCGGAGGTTGCAGTCTGGGAATCAGCCATGTGCTCGTGTACTCCTTGCGTAAACACTGCCTGTAACCCGTTAACTGTACCGCACCTACCGCATCAGCGCGAGGGCGACCGACGATATCCCGTCTAACTAACGCAAACCCTCTACCGCATCCGCCAGAAGAGCGACGGCCCTATCCTGAGCCAGACCACGCGCCGCCTGACGCATGGCGTCGCGCGCCGACGCATCATCGACCAGGTGCAGCAGCTCATCGGCAAAGGCAGAACCGTCGATATCGGCATCGGCGCAGAGTACGCCGGCCCCGGCGTCGACCAGATAACGGGCATTGGTGGTTTGGTGGTCGGCCGTCGCATGCGGATACGGCACGAGCACCGAGGGCACGGCAAGCGCAGCGATCTCGGCCACGCTCGATGCGCCCGAACGCGAGAGCGCCAAATCGGCAGAAGCCAGCATATCGCCCATGTTGTCGATGTAAGGCTGGACGCGGTAACGCTTCGCTTCCTCGGGCGTCAGCGCCAAAGCGCGCTCGGTCTCCTCAAAGCCGTCGGCACCCGTCGAATGCAACACATAGAGGTTCTTGCGCGAAAGCAGCTCGTTTTTGAGCGAAACCACGCGCTCGTTGAGGTGCTGGGCGCCAAGTGAACCGCCAAAGACGAGCAGCAGCGTAGCGTCCTCGGGAACGCCAAGTGCCTTGCGGCCGCGAGCGCGATTGCCCTCGATCACCGAGCGACGTACGGGGTTGCCGGTCATGAGCACATGGTCAGGGTCGCCTTCGCGCTCAAAGACCGCGCGCGCTGCCGGCACCGAGATGCACACGCGGGCGGCGTGGGAGTTCATCATCTTGTTGGCCAGGCCCGGAACAGAGTTCTGCTCATGCAGCAGATACGGAACGCCCGCGCCCTTGCACCACCCCAGCAGCGGAACCTCGACATAGGCACCAAAACCGATGGCGGCATCGGGCTTGCCGACCTTTGAGAAATAACTGGCGAGCGCACGCTTGGCCTTGTTGACACGCCACAGCGAGGTCAGCGCCGTCCAAGGACGGGAGCGGTCGAAGCCCGTGACCGTAATGGGCACAAAATCAAACCCGGCCTCGGGGACCAGACGACCCTCGAGCTTGCGCGACTGGCCCACGAACACAACGTAGTGACCACGGTCACGCAGCTCTTCGGCCAAGGCGAGCGCAGGGTTGATATGTCCTGCCGTGCCGCCGGCTGCAATAGCAACGGTCATCTTATCGGTCATGGTAGTCCCTTCGTACACGCGGTCCCTGGTCGTCGGTGCGCAGACGCGCCGACGGGTCCGAGTTCAAATCGATTCGATTATATCCGCCGACCGCGTTGCGAGGGCTGGGGCGCTGCGGACGACCTTGCGGAGCCGTTCGCGGGCGTGGACGGGCTACCGGCTCGGATGCAGAACCATCCAGAACGGTAAAGCCGCTACGCGAAGGTCGTTCACCGCGCACATGGGCAACGCCGGCGGTGCTCTCGTCCATAACGGCAAAGCTCTCACGGCGGCGGTCATGCTCATCGCGGCGGGCGCTCTCGTACGAAACGCGCAGGATCAACCCGACGAGCATAAGCGACACAATAATCGACGAGCCGCCGTAGCTAATAAACGGCAGCGGCTTGCCCGTCATGGGAAACACATTGAGAATGCCCAGCGCGTTGATCAAAAACTGCACCGCAAGGATGACCGCGGAGCCAGACGCCATAAGCGCTCCGCGACGGTCGGTCGCCTGCTCGGCAATGCGAAACGCCGAGTAGATCAGCATCGCAAACACCAAGAAGAACAGCACGGTTCCGACAAAACCGGCCTCCTCGCCAATGATGGCCAGGATGTAGTCGTTGTGCGCCTCGGGCAGATACGAGTACTTCATGGTTGAGTTGCCGATGCCACGGCCGAACAGGCCGCCCGAGGCAAAGGCCATGATGGCAAGCGTGGCCTGATAGCCGTCACCATACTCGTCGGCCCAAGGGTTCAAGGCAACCTGAATACGCACCATACGGTACGGCTCTGCAACAAGCGCAATCACGATCACGAGAATGCCGAAGATTATCACGCCGAGGATGTATTTGGGGTCGAGACCCGCGAACAACGCCATGCACATGAGGGTCAACAGGATGATCAGGACGGTACCGAAATCGGGCTGGATAAAGATCAGAAAGAGCGAAATGCCCAGGTAGATGCCCATCTTGCGAAGGAATTCGTTGATATTGCCACCGGGCGAAAAGAAGCGGTCGAGCATGATGGCCGAATACGCGATGGCAAATGGCTTTAAAAACTCGGAAGGCTGGAACTGAATGCCGGCGATGTTGAGCCAGCGCGTGGCGCCACGGCTGCCGCTGCCCACCAAGAAAACCAGCAGAAGCAAGAGCATCATGCCGATAAGGAAGATCCTGAGCACATCCTCCCCAAACCAGCTGTCCGGCAAAACGCGCACGATGGCAATCAGCGCTAGAACACCGATCGCGGTAAACGCGGCCTGTCGACCCAAAAAAAACGTCGCCGAGCCATTCTCGTGCAGCGCCTCGACCGAAGATGCCGAGTACACCATCAGCAGGCCAAAGCACACCAAGGTAAACAGGCAGGCCATGAATATCAAACGGGGGCGCATGATACGGGCGGGAACGCCGGCAATATAGCGTTCGCTAAACGTCTGCCCGCCGCGACCGGAACGCGGATTGCTGCGCCACGAGGAAGCACGGTCCGAGTCGGGCCTCCTCATACCTTGTCGGGGGCTCTCCTCTCTCACCGGCAGCCCCTATTCCATTTGCGATTTCGCCGCAGCGGCAAGCTGGGCAACATAGTCCTTAAACACGCGGCCGCGCTCCTCATAGCCCGAGAACTCATCGAACGAAGAGCAGGCAGGAGAAAGTAAGATCACGTCGCCACGGCTCGACAGCGAGCGGGCAACGTCCACGGCGTCGCGTAGGTCATCCGCCTGGGCGATATCCACATCGCCATCGACATCGGCCTCGTCCATAGCGGCGGTGAAGCGCTCGCGTGCATCGCCAAAGCAGACGACCGAGCGTACGTTATCCATAACGAAGCGCGCGAAGTCCGTGAGCGGCGTGCCCTTATCGTGGCCGCCGAGCAGCAAGATCACATCGTCACCGGGAAATGCCGTCAGGGCCTTCTCGACCGCATCGGTGTTGGTCGCCTTGGAATCGTTGACGTAGCGCACGCCGTCAATCTCGCCACACGGCTCCACGCGGTGCTCGAGCGGCTGGAACGAGGCCAGGCCGCGGCAGACACCATCGACATCGGCACCGACTGCCAGGGCAGCCGTGGCAGCGCACAGGGCATTGATAACATTGTGATGACCCGAGATCTTGAGCTCGGATGTAGCGATGAGCGGGGTCTCGACGCCCTTCAGGCGCACGATCATCTTGCCATCGCGCACAAAGGCGACATCCTCGCCCTCAGGCTCGTCAAAGGCAACCTTGCAGATGCGACGACCCGGCGTGTAGATGTACTCATCGAACTCGTGAATGCCGGCGTCTTCGACGTCGACAACCACCAGATCGTCATCGCCCATATTGTCAAACAGTTTGACCTTGGCAAGCGCGTAGTTCTTATGGCTCTTATGCCAGCCCAAGTGGTCTGGAGTGATGTTGAGCAGCACCGCCACGCGAGGGTGGAGCTCGGTAGTCGTAGCAATCTGATAGCTCGAGAGCTCAGCCACAAACCACTCGTTGTGGGCTCGGCCGTCAATCTCGTTGACCGGCGGCTCGCCGATGTTGCCGACAGCTACGCTGGCCTCGCCGGCAGCCTTGAGCAGATAATCAGTCAGCGACGTGGTGGTCGTCTTGCCGTTGGTGCCCGTAATGGCAATCCAGTTATCGGGCGACAGGCGATAGGCAAACTCGGGCTCACCCATAATCTGGGCGGCATGCTCGTGCCCGGCCTTAAAGAAGCCCGAGAACTCCGAGATGCCCGGGCACGTCACGCATACGTCATAGGCGCCCTCGACCTGTTCGGTCCCATAGACAAACGACACACCAGCAGCCTCGAGCGCACGCGTGGCGTCATTGGGCTCAGACGTGCCGCCGCCATACACGGTAACGGCGCTTACGCGCTCGGGATGCGCCAGCGCCCAGCGGGCGACATCGAGACCGGATTTGCCCTGACCCAAAACGAGCAGGCTAAAGACATCAGCAAGAGGCATGAAAGACCACTATCCCAACTGGAAGAACAGAGCAAGGCCAACGGCACCAAAGGCCGCAGCGATAATCCAAAAACGGATGACGACCTTGGTCTCGGCCCAGCCCTTCTTTTCGAAATGATGATGGATGGGCGCCATAAGGAAGACGCGCTTGTGCGTAAAGTGGAAGTAGACAACCTGAATCATGACCGAAAGGGTCTCAAAGATAAACAGGCCGCCGATGATGAGGGAGACGACCTCGGTGTTGGTCATGATGGACGTGCAGGCAAACGCGGCGCCCAGGGCAAGCGATCCGGTATCGCCCATAAAGATGCTCGCCGGATAGCAGTTGAACCACAGAAAGCCCAAGCAGGCACCGGCACACGCGGTGCAGAAGATGGACAGGTTCACGTCTCCGTGCAAAAATGCCATGGCAGCCATGGCAAGCATGGCGATCATGGAGGTGCCGCCAGCAAGACCGTCAAGGCCATCGGTCAGGTTCACGGCATTAGAAAGACCGGCAATCATCAGCCAGCAAAAGACAATATAGAGCCACGGGAACGAATAGCCGCAGATGGTAGTCGAAAGCACGCCAAGGTCGATCGTCAACCCACCGGGAAAACGAATCTCGGGGGCGACGCCGCACCAGTTGACGGCAAGTACCGTAAAGGTGACACAGATAATGGTTAGGCCGATCATCTTGGCATGGGGCGTCAGACCGAGCGAGCGCCCATGCGTAACGGAGGTCAGGTCGTCGATCAGACCCAGCACGCCGGTCGCCAGCGTGGCGAGGAGCACGAGCACGAGCTCGGTGGTGAGCTTGCCCATCAGCAGGCAGGTCAGCGAGATCGCGACGAGGATGACAACACCACCCATGGTGGGCGTTCCCTGCTTAACCAAATGACGCTTGGGGCCGTCGGCACGAACCTGCTGGCCGATACCCTCAACCTTGAGCAGCTTGATCCACCACGGCATGAGCAGCAGCGCAATGGCGGCGGCGATGCCAAGCCCCAAAAAAGCCTGATACGTTGGATACGAGGGATTGCCGAACATGGGCTAGCACACACCTTCCACAAAGCGGTCGAGCTCAACAAAGCGGGAACCCTTGACCAGTACAACATCATGTTTTTCAAGCGCGCCGCCCATGCGGTCGAGCACCTGCTGATAATCGGAGAACACCTGGATGCGGTCCTCGTCCATGCCCATCATGCGCGCGGCCTCGGCCATAAGCTGGGCCAGCTCACCACCCACGCACGCCAGCATGTCGAGCTTTTTGGCGGCGGCATAGGCGCCCACGAGCTCATGCATGCGAGGAGCCTCATCGCCCATCTCGCCCATCTCGCCCAGGATCGCCATGCGAGACCCCGTGCACGAAAGCGAGCACAGTAGATCGAGACCGGCAGCCATCGATTCGGCGCTAGCGTTATAGGAGTCATCGATGATGCGTGCACCGCTCTTGGCGCGCTTGATCTCCTGGCGGTGCCCGGTGATCGTGAGGCCCCTAAAGGCAGCATCGATCTGCTCGGGCGTCACGCCCAGGCGATAGGCAACCGCGGCGGCCTTAACGGCATTAGGAACGAACTGCACGCCGGGGATGGCAAGCATGGTATCGATCGTCTCGCCCTGGCCAAAATCGAGCGTAAAGACCGGACGGCCCTCGTCATCAACACGAACGTCGCGGGCGCGGACCTCATCATCGTCCGAGACGCCGGCAAGCATCACGTCGATACCAGCAGGCTGGGCGAACGTATCGCGAATGAACGGCGTAAAGTCGTCCTCGCCGCCCAAAACCAGCAGCGGCAAATAGTCGCCGGCGGCGCACATGCCCTGGACAATCTCGGCCTTAGCGCGGGCGATGTTCTCGCGGCTGCCCAAAATACCGATATGAGAGGTACCGATCTTGCTCACGATGGCAAGGTTGGGATTGGCGGACTGGGACAGGCGCTCGATCTCGTGGAAATGGTTCATGCCCATCTCGAGCACCAGAACCTCGGTATCGGCCGGGGCGGAAAGCACCGTGAGCGGCATGCCGATCAGGTTATTGAAATTGCCCTTGGTGGCCCAGACACGATAGCGCTTGGCGAGTACAGCGGCGAGCACGTCCTTGGTCGTCGTCTTGCCGATGGAACCGGTAATGCCAACGACCAGGCAGCCAAGCTCCAGGCGATACGCGTGCGCCAAACGCAGCAGAAACTCCTCGGGATCATCGGTCAGCAGGATGGCACAGCCCTTGTCTTGCGCCAGCGAGACCAGCTCGGCCTCGGGCTCACGCGTCATCACGACGGCGCCGGCACCCGACTGGACGGCACGGGAAGCAAAATCATTGCCGTCGACGTTTTCACCGGGAAAGGCGACGAAAATCGTCCCTTCCTCGACCTGGCGCGAGTCGATAACGCACCCGCGGCATACCCGATCGACTTCTCCCGTCACGGTTCGGGCCCCTGTTGCGGCCGCGAGGTTGTTGACGGCGATCTCTATCATTGCAGCTCCCCTGTAAACCTAATAATGCTATTGGCGTATTGTATCCCAGCGCCGCGCATGCGTGGTGCAGGGCATGTGAACACCCCTCATATGGGACAACAAACCACGCCCCAAAGATTGTAACCCCCTACTTCGTGCGCGGGATACCCAGCACGTCGAGCGCGTTGGCCATAATGGACTGGAACGGCACCGCAGCGGCATCTGAGCCGCTCGGCGTTCCGTCGAGCGTGATATAGCACAGCACCTTGGGCGATTGCGCCGGCGCAAAGCCCATAAAGGACGACATGTAGTTCTCCTTGAGGTAGCCGCCGTTCTCGTCGGCACGTTCGGCCGTACCGGTCTTACCCGCCACGTCATAGCCGTCAACCGCACCGCCAACGCCCGTTCCCTCGGACACGACCGTCTGCATGCACGATGTCACCTGCGATGCGGCGTCCTCCGAAATCGCGCGCTCGCCTTCGCCCCAGTCCTTCTCGTCGCCTTTGCTGGACTTATAGAAGTGCGGGGTCATCATCACGCCGCCGTTGGCGATGCCGCCCACGGCACGTGCGATCTCAATCGGCGAGACAGACAGCGCCTGCCCAAAGCTCATCGAGCCCAGCGTGGCGCCGTCATACTGGTCACGCTCCTTGACGATGCCCAGGCTCTCGCCCGGAAAATCGACACCCGAGCTGTGACCGATGCCCCACTTGTCCACATAGGCGGCAAAGTCGTCGGCACCGATTTTGCGCCCCACCAGGACAAAGCCCACGTTGGACGAACGGCGCATCATCTCGCGCACATCCATGGTCATGGCATAGTCGCGCTTGTCGGCATCGGTGACGGTATCGTCGCCCACCTTGATACTCGCCGGCACCTCAAACGACGTACTCGATCGCACTACGCCCAAGTCGAAGCCGGCGCCCGCCACGAGTGTCTTAAAGACCGAGCCGGGCTCGTAGGCGTCGGTTACCAGGCGCAGGTTCATATCCTCGGTCTTGGCGTTTTCCAAATCGGTCTGGTCGTAGGTCGGATACGAGCAGGCGGCGAGAATTTCGCCGGTCGTGGGGTCGGTGACCAAAGCCGAGCCGTTCTTGGCCTTTGTCTTCTCGACAGCCTCTGCCAGAGCGTCCTCAGCCGTACGCTGGATATTGACATCGAGCGTCGTCACGATATCAACGCCGTCGACCGCAGCCACCTTTTTATAGGCACCGCCCGCGATATAGCTGCCGTCCCTCGCGCGCTCGCGTACGAGAGAACCGTTCGTGCCGGTCAGAAGCTTGTTGTATTGCTTTTCGAGACCCGTCAAGCCGTCGTTGTCTACATTCACTACACCCAGCACCTGCGATGCCAGATTGCCGTATGGATATACGCGCTTCATGGCCTGCTCAAAAAGCACGCCGGGCAGGTTCTTCTTCTCCAGCGCCGCAGCATCGTCTTCGTCCACCTGGCGCTTGATATACACCCAGGTTCCATCGGACTCGACGAGCTTACGGCAGGTCTTTTTATCGATTCCAGTTGCCTTGACCAGCGCCGACACCGTCTTGTCAACATCCTCGACAAGCTGCGGGTTCACGGCGATGTTGCGACATTCGACCGACGACGCCAGCACGTTACCATTGCGGTCGTAGATGGTGCCACGTTTGGCATAGAGGGTCTGCGCAAGCAGGCGCCGCGCATCGGCACGCTCGCGCAGTTTATCGGCTTCGACAATTTGATAGTCGGCAAGGCGAAAGACGCCCAAGCCCAAGCCAAGCCCAATGAATCCCATGACGGCTTTGCGGCGAGGCAGCGGCGTGCCTGTGAGCCATTCGGTCGACGAACTCTTGCGCGACCTGGTGTTATGCACTTGAGGGCCGCCCGAACCGCGAAGTCGCGACGCCGGGTCGTTGCCACGGGACCGCCCGGCGTTGTAAGATTGCCGACCCGTTCCTTGATAACCAGAACGTCCCCGCGACGAGGGACGTCCAGAACCGCGGCCCCCATCGGAACCGCGGCGATAGTCATTTGTCATACTCAGCTACCGTCTTGCTATTGAGCGGTCGCGGTCGCGTTGACGCCCGCGGCTGCATCCTGCGAAAAGTCAAGTGTAACGCTCTCGCTGGGCTCCACCATGCCATAAGCGCCCGCAAGGTCGCGAATGCGCGTGTCGGCGCCATAGACCGAATGCATGACCTCCAGGTCGGAACTCTCATCGGTCGCCTTTTCGAGCGTGTTGGTTAGCTCGGCGTTGCTGTTGAGCACCTGGGCCGTAACGCCGGCGAGCGCCACGCGGGCGACGCCGATCGTCATGAAGATAGCCGCAATGATGCAAAACGTTTTAAGAACGCTCATGAAAACCGGGCTTACCGCCTGGTTTGCCTGACGGCCCGCGCCCGTGTAGACATCAAAGCGCGGCGTGCGCTGCTCACGGGGAGCAACGGGGGCCTGCGGCGTCTCACGATAGGCGGGCATGGCGTTCATATCATAGGCAAGTGCTGCGCTTGAAGTGTTGTAGCCCATGATATGCCGCCTCCCATCCCGAGTACGTTGGTAGTGTGTTTAAGCTTCGTTTATGGTGCGAGCGGGAGGTCCAATATCGCGCGGTCACGCCTACAGACGCTGCGCCACGCGGATTTTGGCTGATCTCGCCCGAGGGTTGCGCTCAACCTCATCAGGCTGGGCAACCAAGGGTTTGCGGGTGATGGCCTTGAGTATCGGCACGTTGCCGCACACGCACACCGGAATCTCCGGCGGACACGTGCACCCCTGGCTCATCTCCTTAAAGTGGTTCTTTACGATACGGTCCTCGAGCGAGTGATACGAGATGACGCAGATACGTCCGCCCGGGTTGAGCCACCTGGTGGCGGCATCAAGCCCTCGTTCGAGCACATCGAGTTCGTGATTGACCTCGATGCGAATGGCCTGGAAACTTTTCTTGGCCGGGTGTCCGCCATGCCGACGAGCGGCAGCCGGGATACCCGCCTTGATGATCTCGACAAATTGGCCGGTGGTTTCGATCGGTTCTTGCTCGCGGCGGCGCACAATCTCGCGCGCGATCTGCGAGGCGAACTTCTCTTCGCCGTAGACGCGTAGAATCCGGGCGAGGTCGTGTTCGTTATAGGTGTTGATGACCTCAGCTGCGTTTAAGGTGTTATTACCCGGATCCATCCGCATGTCCAATGGGGCGTCCTCGTTATACGAAAAGCCCCTGCCAGGGATATCGAGTTGCGGTGACGAAACGCCCAAATCGAACAGGAAGCCATCGACCCCGGGCACCTCGGCCGAGCAAAGCAGCTCGTCCAAGTCACCGAAGTTGCCCTTCAGCAGCTGGTGCGGAACGCCGGGAACCTCGCGGTCCAGACGGGCGCCAGCGGCCTCGAGGGCCATGTCGTCCTGATCGACGCCGAGCAAAAGGCCCGTCTCCCCCACCTGCGCAGCCATCTTTACCGAATGGCCGGCACCGCCAAGGGTGCAATCGCAGACAACGGAGCCGCTCTTTAGCCGCAGCGACTCAAGCACTTCGCCGAGCATGACAGGTTCATGCCGATATTCTTGTGTCAAGATCCCACGCTCCATCCGTTACCCGTGCCTTGCCCTTACGAGAAGAAGAGGTCCAGCAGGGCCTCGTCGTCATCGTCCTCATCGGCCGCGGCGCGATCCCAAACCTCAAGGTGGTCGTAGTTGCCCACAACCGTGACCTCGCGGTCGAGGTTCGCCTGCTTGCGGAGAGACTCGGAAAGACCGATACGACCGGCGCTGTCCACGTCCATCGACGTGGTGCGCTTGTTGATCGCCCTCATGAGCTTCTGGTCGTTGATGTCGCGCGGGTTAAAACCCTCGTGGCCCTCACGACCCGCGAAGAGTCCTTCGACCCACTTATCGAAGGCCTCGGCAGAGAACACGTACAGAGCATCGACATCCAGGGCTTTGAACACGCGAACGTGCTCTCCAAGCTCCTCGCGAAGGGGTGCAGGCAGGGACAGACGGCCTTTTGCATCGAGATTGCGCTCGTATGCGCCAGTCATTCCCATGTGCGCCCTCCCCTCGGTTGCTCAGATGGCACGTACGCGGGGAACCACCCCGCCTGTCGACGTCATTAATAATATGGGGAACCACCCCATTTTTCAACACCTTTCCCCACCTCTTCCCCCACTCCGCCCCACCACTCCACCCACCATATATTGCAAAACACCCCCAATCATATGTTCGAAAACACAATATGTTGTGTTTACAGCAACGGCGGGATGCCACCTGTGGCACCCCGCCGTTCAACCTCAACCTTCAAGTTGACCTTGAGGCGATTTTTGCGTCCCTTTACATGCCGTTCACATCGCCCCCAAACTCCCCCACCCAAGGCACGTGCGGCCCACCACCGCGACGACATGTGGCGAAAAATAGAACGGGCCCCAGATTGCCCATGCGCGCGCAAAAGCACGCCGCGGCAATCTGGGGCCCGTCCTCAAATACCTATAAATTTGCAGGTCAGCGATGTGCTAACGATGCGCCAGCGGGTGCGCCGCCAGATAGACCTCGGTCAGTTGCGTACGATCGACATGCGTGTAGACCTGCGTGGTCGATATATCGGCATGCCCCAAGATCTCCTGTAGCACACGGAGGTCTGCGCCGCCCGCAAGCATATGGGTGGCAAAGGAGTGACGCAGCGTATGGGGATGGAGCCCCACCAGCCCCACCTGGCGCCCATAGCGCTCACAGATGGCATGGATGCCCTGGCGCGACAGACGGCGGCCGTTCTTATTTAAAAAGACCGCCGAGGTCTCGGTTCCGCGGGCATGGGCCGCCAAGCGAGAACGCCCCTCAGTTACATAAAGCGTCAGAGCTCGCGCCGCGCTTCCCACCAGCGGGGACAGGCGTTCCTTTGAGCCCTTACCGCGAACGAGCACAAAGCCATCGTCGATATGGATATCGCCCACATCGAGCCCCACCAACTCGCTCACACGCAAACCGCATCCGTAGAGCACTTCCAAGATGGCATGGTCGCGCAAGCCCATCTCGCCCTCGGGGAAGTCTTGATCGAGCAGCGCCGAGACATCCTCCACCGATAGATACTCCGGCAAACGCTCAGCCTTTTTAGGCAGGCGCAACGCCGCCGTCGGGTTTTGGGCCACGGCCCCATCGCGCACCAAAAAGGCATGCAGGCCCTTCACTGCCGCAAGCGCACGCTCCACCGAGGCATCGGAATAGCCTCCGTCGCGGCGATCGGCGACAAAGCCCTCCACGACCTGACGGGTCACCTCTTCAAAAGACACAATACCCGCCCGCTCCAGATAGGCGCAGTACGTCGTCAGGTCACGACGATAGGCCACAATCGTGTTGCGCGCCAAGCCCCGCTCGACCGCGAGGTAATCGAGATACTCCCCCACCGCCACGGCGAGCGACGAGGGAGTAGCTTCGGTATGTTCCTTATTCGCCGGCACCCTTAGTCCGTAGCGAGGTTCATGGGTGTCACCTGCAGACGGTCGACACCCTCGTGCTGGCCGATCGAAGCGCGCACGAACTCGCGGAACAGCGGCTGCGGGTTGGTCGGGCGGCTCTTGAACTCGGGATGAGCCTGGGTTGCCACATACCACGGATGCACATCGCGCGGCAGCTCGACCATCTCGACCAGGCGCTCGTCGGGCGAGAGGCCAGAGATAACCAAGCCGGCGTCCTCGAGCTGGTCGCGGAAGGCGTTGTTGAACTCAAAGCGGTGACGGTGACGCTCGTAGACGAGTTCCTCGCCATATGCCTCGCGAGCAAGGGTATCGGCGGCGAGCTTGCACGGATAGGCGCCCAGGCGCATGGTGCCGCCCTTCTCGGTCACGTCCTCCTGCGAGCTCATCAGATCGATGACGCTAAACGGGCCGTCCGGATCGAACTCAGAGGAGCTGGCGCCGGCAAGGCCGACGACGTTGCGGGCGAACTCGCACACGGCCACCTGCATACCCAGGCAAATACCCAGATACGGAATCTTGTGCTCACGGGCAAACTCGGCCGCGAGGATCTTGCCCTCCAGGGCGCGCTTGCCAAAGCCGCCGGGGACCAGGATGCCCGAGGCGTCGCCCAAAACCTCGGAGACATTCTGCTCGTCGAGGCTCTCGCCGTCGACCAGCTGGACGTCCACATGGCGATCGTAGAAGACGCCCGCATGGTGCAGGGCCTCGATAACCGACAGGTACGCATCGGGCAGCTGCGTGTACTTACCCACGACGGCGATCTTCACCTTGTCGGCGTGATGGTTGGCGTGATTCTGTTTGCGCAGGAACTCGTTCCACTCGCTCATGTCGCGCTCACGCGGATCCAGACCCAGGCGCTCGCAAATGCGCAGGTCAAAGTCCTGCTCGGCGAGCAGCTGCGGAACATCGTAAATGCTCGCGCAGTCCTCGTTGGTAAAGACGCAGTCGGTGTCGACGTCACAGAAACTCGCGATCTTGCCGCGGATGGCGTCGTCAATATGGTGATCGGAGCGTAGCACGATGATGTCGGGCTGGATACCAAAGCTGCGGAGCTCTTTGACGGAGTGCTGTGTGGGCTTGGTCTTGACCTCGTGGGCGGCGGCAATATAGGGAACGAGCGACACGTGGATGTAGCAGACGTTCTCGGGGCCGGCCTCCTTGCGGTACTGACGGATGGCCTCGACAAACGGTTGGGACTCGATGTCGCCGATCGTGCCGCCCAGCTCGGTGATGACTACATCGGAGCCGGTCTGCTCCTCGATGCGGCGAAACTTGTCCTTAATGGCATTGGTGACGTGAGGAATCACCTGCACGGTACCGCCCAAAAAGTCGCCGCGACGCTCGCGGGCGATTAGGCTTTTGTAGATGGCACCGGTCGTAAAGTTGGAATCGCGGGTCAGGTTCTCATCAATAAAGCGCTCGTAATGACCCAGGTCCAGGTCGGACTCGTAACCGTCCTCGGTCACGAAGACCTCACCATGCTGGAAGGGGCTCATGGTACCGGGGTCGACGTTCAGATACGGGTCGGCCTTTTGCATCGTTACTTTGTAGCCACGCGACTTGAGCAGACGGCCCAGCGAGGCCGCGGTAATACCCTTGCCCAGGGACGAAACCACGCCACCGGTTACGAACACATGCTTGGTCATATTGAGTTACCTGCGCTTCCCGTAGAAGTTGTTTATCCACATCTTACGGGTCTTCATTGTAATACTCGCGCCGCGGACCGTTCGCAATTTTTCTCGCGTGCGATTGCATTTCTCAGTCTTGAAACAAAACGCCGCCCGGTGTCCCAGGCAGCGTCGCTATGGCAAGGGCTACACGCTGCTATCGATCAGCAACCTCGTCCTCAAGCATTTCTTGAACGAGCATACCGGTACGGACGCCCTCAAGATACCACTCGCCACGTTCGGTGAGGCAAATGCCATTTGCAAGCTGACCGCCGTCGTCGCTATAACGCGAGACGATATCAATCATGCCTTCGGAATCCAAGCGATCGATTGCGGCGCGGGCACGATACGGCGAAACCCCCACGCACTCGGCAAGCGTTTTGCGCGAGAAACCATACGGCCCGCCATTGTCTTCGGTTTGCTGGTCGATCTCCATCAACACCAGCACCTCGACACGCTTCATATCGTTGACACTCGCACGACCCTTGCCCGCCATAGCAGCCTCCTCAAACCGAGCACGAGCATTTAACGCGCCGTGCGCGACCGGCGTATCCCGCAAAGGATGTTACATCAGCGTTATTGTATACCGCTCAAATCACTTTTAGGCAGGTAAACGGGCTATTTTTAACCCAAACAAAGACAATGTTGATAAATTAAGCCGCATAGGGCATATACCCCATGCGGCCCAATCAGACCAATCGTCTCGTTTTAGCGGTGAAAGAATCCACGACGCTCGAATTTAGGCTCGCAGCACACGTTGATGCCCAGCTTGCGCAGCACCGTCTCATCAGTCGGCGAGATGATAACGCTAAAGAAGGCGTCGCAGCCACGGAGCTGCTCCAGGCCCGAAAGGACACGGGCGGCAGTCTCGCTCGTAGCCGAGGTGATCGACAGCGCCATAAGCGTCTCGTCGGTATGGAGGCGAGGGTTTTTGCTACCCAGGAAATGCGTCTTGAGCTTGCTGATGGGCTCGATCGCCTCGTCGCTGATGACTTCGAGCTCTAGGTCCACGCCCGAGACATGCTTGAGGGCGTTCATGATCAGCGAGCTCGCGGCACCCAGGCGCGTTGAGGTCTTACCGGTCACAACAGAACCGTCCGGCATGACCATGGCGCCCACGGGACCGCCCGTCAGTTGCTCTCTGGTGAGGGCAGCCGAGCGCGCCGGCGAATAGTTCTTATCGATGCCGGCCTTTTTCATGATGAGTTTGAGACGATCGACCTGTTCGTCGCCCACGCCGGTACGGCGCACGCTTTCAACTGCGGCAAAATAGCGGCGCACGATCTCCATCTTGGAGGCATCACGGCAGGCATCGTCGTCGGTAATGGCAAAGCCAACCATGTTAACGCCCATGTCCGTAGGGCTCTGATAGGGGCTCTCGCCCAGAATCTTTTCCATAAGGGCGCGAACAACCGGGAATGCCTCAACATCACGGTTGTAATTGACCGTGGTCTTGTTGTAAGCCTCAAGATGGAACGAATCGATGATGTTGGCATCGTCAAGGTCTGCCGTGGCGGCCTCGTAGGCGATATTGACCGGATGCGTCAGAGGAAGATTCCAGACCGGGAAGGTCTCGAACTTGGCATAGCCAGCGGCGGTACCGTGCTTATGCTCGTGATACAGCTGCGACAGGCAGGTGGCAAGCTTGCCCGAGCCAGGGCCGGGTGCCGTCACGACAACGAGCGGACGCGTGGTCTCGACAAACTCGTTCTTGCCGTAGCCTTCGTCAGAAACAATCAGATCGACATCGTGCGGATAGCCCTCGATGGGATAATGCAGCTTGGCGGGAATACCGAGCGCGTTCAGACGATTGCGGAAGACATCGGCAGCGGGCTGGCCGGCATACTGCGTGATTACCACGGCGGCAACGGCAAATCCATTCCCTCGGAACAGATCGACCAGGCGCAGGACGTCTTCATCATAGGTAATACCCAAGTCGCCACGGGCCTTGTTCTTCTCGATATGGTTCGCATTGATTGCAATGATGACCTCGACGTCATCGGCGATGCTCTTGAGCATGCGAAACTTGCTGTCCGGCTCAAAGCCCGGCAGCACGCGGCTGGCATGATAGTCATCGAACAGCTTGCCGCCAAACTCCAAATACAGCTTGCCGCCAAACTGCGAGATGCGCTCCTTAATATGAGCAGCCTGCAGCGCGATATACTTCGCATTGTCGAAACCCTGGCGCATGTATGGCTCCCGTCCCGTTTCCCAATTAAGTTCCTACGCGATTATAGCGGAGCCTGCCCCTCCCAAAGGCCAGGCCAACAACGGGCACCAACCAAACACGCCACCACGCAACCGCAAGGAACCCGGGTAGTCTATTTGGGACGGCACCACCTTGCACCAACAATAGAAACGTCGCAGAAAGATGCAACGTCAGCGAGCGCCGCCCAGAACGAACAAGTTGGCATGAAAAAGGCAAGGCATAGACCTTTTGGTCATGCCTTGCCTTTTGAATGACAAATTGTCGTTCTGGACGGCGCGCAGCGTCGACTGGTTGCGCGGTTCATAGAACCGCGCAACCTAAGTGCGCCTCCCCCCGCGCACGGAACGGGAGGAGGCTAAAGGTAGGAGTCTACCGGTGGGGTTACCCCACCGGACAGACGATGACCAGGTGATCCTTTACAGGATCGTCATGGTTTCCGTGGGGTACCCAAGGGGTACTTAGAGCATCACGCAAGCGATGGTCAGGATGACGGCGCAGACGACGGAGAGAGCGACGATGAGCTTAAGAGCAAACTTGAGCCAGGTCGTCCACTCGATCTTGGCCAGGGCAAGACCGCCCATGATGGCGCCGGAGGTCGGGGTGAACAGGTTCACGACGCCGATGGCGGCGGAGAAGATCATGACCATGACCTCGGGCGAGAAGCCGAGCTTAACAGCCAGCGGTCCCATGATGGGCATGGAAACGGTGGCCATACCGGAGGTCGAGGGGATCAGGAAGGACAGGCCAAAGTAGACCAGGAAGCTCATGGGAGCGAAGATCACGCCGGACAGGCCAGCCAGAGCATTGGCGGCAGCGTCGAGGACGTAGACGTCGAGGCCGGTGCTAGCCATGAGGACGGAGATACCACGGGCGAGAGCGATGACGAGGACAACGGACATCATGTCGGCAGCGCCGGTGATGAAGGTGTTGACGATCTGCTTCTCGGACAGGCCACCGATGATACCGATCAGGATAGCCATGAGGAAGAACCAAGTGGAAGCCTCGTCGAAGTACCACTGGCCAATGGGCAGGCCGGTGATCAGGGCAGACCAGCCCTGAACGATGGCGTTACCGTCGGCGTCATAGACAGCGCCAGCATCGAAGAAGTTGGCGACGCCCTCGTTGAGGTCGGCCAGCGGGATGAAGCCGACGATCATGACGACGAAGGTGAAGGCAAAGGCGATCAGAACACCCTTCTGACGACCGGTGAGCTTGACCTCCTTGTTAACCTCGGAAGCAGCCTTGCCGTGAGCCTCTTCGGCGTCCTTGAGCTCCTGCATCGAAAGGATGGTGGAGCCCTTGTCGGCCTTGACCTTCTTGGCATAGCTCATAACGAAGACGATGGACATGGCGGTGGTAACGATCCACAGGACGGCACCGAGGCCGATGATGATGGACTGGTTGACCTCAATGCCAACGCCGGTCAGAGCATCGACGGCAGCGCCGACGGCGAACGGGTTAACCGTGGAGCCGAGGCAGCCGCAGCCAGCGCCGAGCAGGACGGTAGCGGCGCCGACCATGGGGTCGAAGCCAGCAGCCATCATGGTGGCGGCGAGCAGGGCGTAGAAGGGAACGGTCTCCTCGCACATACCATAGGTGGTACCACCGAGGGAGAAGATGAGCATCAGCACGGGAATGAGCATGATCTCGTTGCCCTTAAGCTTCTGCACCAGAACGGCAATGCCGTTGTCCAGGGCGCCGGTCTCGGTCATCATGCCGAGGAAGCCGCCGAGGATCATAACGAAAAGGCAGACGGGCAGAGCGTCAGCGAAGCCCTTGACCGGGGCGGTGCAGAAATCGCTCAGACGGGCAGCGGTAACCGCGCCGCCGGACGTACCGGAGACGATAACGGTAACAACCGCGACAATTGCCAGCAGAGCAAGAAGAATGGTGAACGATGAAGGCATACCGCGCTTTTTCTTAGCGGTCTCAGTCATAGTTCTCATCCCCCCTTCATAAATCATTTACTGATCTCGCCCAAAGCGGCTCTTCCGTGCCGTGCATGTCGCTCGGTGCGAGATTTTTACCAGACAAAAGCGCTCGGGGTGCGCAGCAATGCACCCCGAGCGAGATGCTAGATGCTCTTACTTGAGCGTAGCGTACATGACAGCCTTGATGGTGTGCATGCGGTTCTCGGCCTCGTCGAAGACCTTGGAAGCGGGGCTCTCGAAGACCTCGTCGGTGACCTCCTGCTCGGTGATGCCGAACTGCTCGCACTTCTCGGCGCCAATCGTAGTGTTGGTGTCGTGGAAGCTGGGCAGGCAGTGCAGGAAGATGGCACCCGGGTTGGCCATAGCCATGACCTCGGAGGTGACACGATACGGGGTGAGCTGAGCGATGCGCTCGGCCCAGACCTCGTCGGGCTCGCCCATGGAGACCCACACGTCGGTGTAGATGACGTCGGCACCGGTGACGCCGTCCTTGACGTCGGTGGTCAGCTTGATGGTGCAGCCGTTGGCCTCGGCGATGGGCTTGCAGGCCTCGATGACGTCGTCAGCGGGCATGCACTCCTCGGGGCCGCAGGCCACGAAGTTCATGCCGAGCTTGGAGCAGACAACCATGAGGGAGCGAGCGACGTTGTTCTTGCAGTCACCCATGAAGACGAGGGTCTTGCCCTTGATGTCGTAGTTGAAGTTCTCCTGGACGGTCAGGATGTCGGCGAGCATCTGAGTGGGGTGCCACTCAGTGGTCAGGCCGTTCCACACGGGCACGCCGGACTTAGCGGCGAGCTCCTCGACGTCGTCCTGGGCAAAGCCACGGAACTCGATGCCGTCATACATGCGGCCGAGAACGCGGGCGGTGTCCTCGATGGACTCCTTCTTGCCCATCTGGGACGAACCGGGATCGAGGTAGGTGACGCCCATGCCCAGATCCATGCCGCCGACCTCGAAGGCGCAGCGGGTACGAGTGGAGGTCTTCTGGAAGAGCAGGACGATGTTCTTGCCCTCGAGATAGCGGTGCGGAACGCCAGCGCGCTTCATATCCTTGAAGTTCTTGGAGAGCTTGAGCAGGTACTCGATCTCCTCGGTGGTGAGGTCGAGGAGCTTGAGGAAGCTACGGCCGGAGAGGTTAACGCCCATGGTTCGAATCCTTTCGAAGAAATGAATTACGTAAGTATTAGTGTTGCCCGTTTGACGGGCGAAACCGGTGCGGTTGTAGGGAGACCGCACCGGAAACGAAAAGACTTAGAGGTCCTCGCGCCAGAAGGGCATGCTCATGCAGCGC
>NZ_QSTQ01000002.1:108876-148053 GCF_003438275.1 Collinsella sp. OM07-12 | reverse complement strand
TCGACATAGCGAATCCATCACCCGTTTCCTAGACTGTCAGATTATTTTTAAGCAACGCAATGACATCACTATTAATTTCACTTATACGCCTATCACTGCTCATTTCGTCTATGGTCATCCACCGACAACGTCGATTATTGTGAGAAATGAAACTAGACTCTCTCCAATTTGGAGATAAATTATAGAGGACAGCCGTGTATAAACGATAGTGATAAAAGCGAAGTTCGCCATCATGTCTGTCGACCGTTTATTAGAATCGCACTCGGTAACAAAAGAAATGTCCGCAGGGTTGATGGTTATACTAAAGCCTCTATATAAGGAAGCTGATAGCGCCTGTCTTCCATATTCTCCTGCCCCAATAGCATCCCCTCTATGATTAGGTAGAAAATCGCAATCCCAGCCATCATCATGGTATAAAAGAAACCTAGTCCCAAACTCATAGTTCCCATCAACCAGAGCAATAAGAGAGCTATTAATTTCAATACGCTTAGCCTGAAGAATCTTTCTATTTAAATCATCCACGGAATAAGGATGGAACACTGACTTATATAAAAGGAATAATCCGCGCAGAATTAAAACTAAACCAATTACCCCGACAGCCCCTTTAATGCACCCGCTAACATCGGAGAAAAATATAGATACAGAGTCAACAAATCCGCCGAGAACCAAGCCGATAGCATCCCAAGCCTTAAAATCTCCTAGATC
This sequence comes from Collinsella sp. OM07-12, assembly GCF_003438275.1. Classification (NCBI taxonomy): domain Bacteria; kingdom Bacillati; phylum Actinomycetota; class Coriobacteriia; order Coriobacteriales; family Coriobacteriaceae; genus Collinsella; species Collinsella sp. OM07-12. Next base: position 147,348 of record NZ_QSTQ01000002.1, on the reverse strand, counting down.
GGCAGATCTTCTGAGCAGAATGTTTGACAAATCTTTGTCATCTATATGGATAATCAAGGAACCCTCATAAATAATTCGAAAACTCGAACCCAATGCATCAAATACTTTAATCACGAATAGACAAGTCAATGATGTTAAAAGCAGCCGTTTCACCCATACCATCTCCACGTTTAGCCCACCAACTCGGACCAACATGCAGGAAACGCTGAATATAATTACCTCAATAGAGCTTTTATAGGCTTAGCTAAATGGCACTTAATTAAAGCAAGCTTATTGTGGAGCCTCTGTCCGAGAGAGGGCCTAAAGTCATACTTGGACATTAACCCCTCGATACCCATTCCAGAAGCAAGATCTCCCATAAACTCCTCGCGCCTCTCATACGGGGCAACCGATTTGACCAAGCTGGGGTTGCCGCCGAGAACCTGTTCGATGGTCGCATCGCCGCAATCAACCAAATCCGCGACTGTCTCAAAGGCAGCAACGCCTTTCTCGGTGTTGCAGATCACAGCGGAAATGCCCTTAGAATAATCAACCTCGGGATGGATGCCCTGGAATCCCCAGAAGTCACCCAGGGTGATATCGGAGCCGCAGCCCCTCTTGGCCGGACACACGAAGCACGAGGGCCTCAGCGACGCATTGGCCAAAAACGCCTTCATGAACCAGTCCTGACTGAAAATGGTGGACTCGCAAGAAGAAGACGGGTCTTTCTCCGCTATGTACTCGTACATAGCGGAGTAAGACAGCCATCCGGCTGTCTTACTCCGCATATTAACGTCGCAGACGTTCGAACAGTGGAACGCATTCTTGTAGTCAATCCACTCCGACCATAGGCGCGGCGCCGGGACGCCGTGGCAGATAACGTCGAGAGTCAGGAGCAGGCCGCTCTCCCCCGTCTTTCCCAGATAGCGCTTGAGACCCGCGACCTGGCACGCTGTACCGGCGAAGAGCACTCGGCGACCCGAGCGGATTGCATCGCGAACCCCCGCGTAGACCTCCCTGCCAACGCGGCTCTGGACGTATTTGGATCGCATGACGCGATCTAGAGAGGCAGCATCCTCGACCAGCACATGCTCGACGCGGCGACAACCGTCGGCCCAGGCGGCTCCGCAGACGACACCTCCGTCCGCAATTACACTTTCGGCCAGAAGGCCGAAGATGCCGCCACTGGAGGAAGCCTCCAGCAGCTCAATGGACCTGCCCTTGGCCCAGCGAATCTCGAGAGCTTCATCGCCTTTGCTAGCGATAAGCGCAGGACACACAGACTCGCACGCATGGCACCCCACGCAGGCGCCTGCATCGATAACGGGACTTAGGAAGCCGAACTTATCCTCCTGCATGGAGATGCACGACTTGGGGCACTTTGCGGCGCATGCGCCACAGCCGCAACAGGCATCGCCGAGCTTGGATATCTTCATCTCGTCATAAGACACAGCGAACTCCTAACGAAGGAACGGCAGCCGAGCAGCAAGCATCTTCTTCTCGTCGGCATCGAGAACGAACGCCCACATGGCAGCCATGAACAGGACGGTGTAGACGGCACCCCAACAGAGGAACAACGCCCATCCAGTGACGGGCATGAAGGCTGATCCCAGCAGGCATGCTGCGAGGACACAGGCGGAGACCAGCAGCACGGGCAGGTTACGGCGCCAGTAGAAAACCATATCGAGCCCAATCCTCTTCTGGTAATACCAGTTCATAAAGAGGCCGTTGCCCAACGAAATGCTCAGAATGTAGGCAATGGCCGGAGCCCAGAAACCCAGAACGGGTGACATAGCCCAAGTGAACACAACGTTGATGCCTGCCATGCAGAGATAAACGACGGAGCGAGCCTTGTGCTTGTTCTTGGCGCGTTGAATCTCGATTCCTGTGTTCTGACACAGGGGGATGCCCAGCGGCAGCGCCATGGCGCAGATGAGCCAGTACGCGTCCATGAAGCCCTCGCCCGCCCACTTTGCGATGAAGAAGCGCCCAAGAAGGACGAATCCGCAGTACACCCAGCAGAATAGAAACATCTGGTAGCGCCCCACGCGAGTCATAAGAAGGGTGAGTTCGCTGTTGTCATCGCTCTCAGCCACGATGCGGTTGATCTTCGGCACGAAGACGTTAGACATTACGGTAGATAGCGAGACAAAGATGCTGCGCACCTGAAGCGAAATCGCGAACACAGAGACGGTAATAGCACTTGTAAGCGCACCGAGGATCATATTAGGAACGCTTTGATTAACTAACTCACAAATCTGATTACCAAAAATCCATGCGCTAAAAGCCGCAATTGCCCTAAAGAGAGTTCCATCAAAGTGGGAGACATCAAACCTCATACCGAGCTTACCAATAGCAAAGCGGCAATTTAGAGCCAGCAACGTTAGGGTAACCGCAAGTTGCGCGACCGCAACGCCTACAGCACCCAGTCCCAAATTAAGCAGAACGAACGCAACGCCGGGGGTCGCAAGCGAAGTAAACATCTGCCGCGACTGCTGGAACTTGAACTGCTCATGAGCAAGAATATATGCATCGAATACTGTGGAGAACAAAGTGGCCGTAACGTTCACCGTCATGATGATCATGAGTTCGCCAGCAAGCCCCACCTGATTTGATGTGAAACTACCAGAAAAGAACGCTCCTACATTTGCCGAAAAGAGAAGACCAAGCGAAAGCGCCACAGTGCAGACCACGATATATAGAACGAGGTACATACCATTGAGTCTACGAATGGCGGATTCATCGCCTTTTGCCTTTTCCTGCGTATAAAAACGAATGTAAGCCTCAGAGAATCCGAAAGTGAGCAGGGTGAGAGAAAATACGAATGAATTCGAAGTTTGATAGACGCCATAGTCAGCCTGGCCCACAAAAGCAAGGAGCATAGGCGTGTATATCAAGTTAACCAGGTTTTTTACAATAATATTCAGATACCCGAGAACGGCCCCCGCCTTGCGCTGACTAACCACAAGCGCCCTCCCGCCAGTTGGGAAGCTGCTCATCAAGACAGCCTTCGAGGTAGTTCATAAACTTATCTCGTTCGCGATTGATAGCCTCAGGCACCCCATCGTAGTTGCCCGCGAGAGAAAGATCGTAACTCGGTGAACCGTAGATCTTCTCCTCGATACCGAGCATCTGAGACAACTGCTCAAGGCGGCTAAACATACTCGCTCCACCCTCGCGATGCACGATGGTAAGCGGTGTCTGGAGAATGGAGCTGAAGACGGCAGCATGAAACGAATCCGTAACCACGTGCGATGCGTGGTCAATAAGCGAGATGAACTCGGCCGGTCCGGCATCTGGCTCACCAGGCTTCTGGCGGTCAGATAGCGAGACAACGGGAATACGTCCGCCATTAGTGACTTTTTTCAAAATGTTAGTTGCTTCAAAACCTGCGCCGCCCAACAGATACGTGAAAACGTAAGGTTCCCTGGGTGTGAGAGAATTATTAGCAACAGCTCGCCACTCCTCAGCAGGCAGAGCGAGCGTAGGATCACAAACGACCACCGCGTCTCTGCCAGAACATTTTTTGATAAGCTCGGCGCCGCGTTTCTCTCTTACGGAAAGACTATGAAACCCGTAAACGCCCTTGGAGATTCGGCGTGCCTGTTTGGGCTCGAGCGTATCAAGGCCGATGCTCGGAGCAAGGGCAATGCGCTGCTCGGGTCGAGCAAAGGTGAGGAAAAACCAATCCTCCATATAGGCAAAATAGAGTGGGTTCCAAGTCTGATCAGAACCAACAGAAAAGCAGGAAAAGCGAGAGGCGAGATCGGCAGTGTCTTTAACGGTTTCAATGACGATGTTATCGTTAAACCGAACAAAAGCCGACCGACGAGCAAAAGACATCCCCTCTTCAGGATCTTCGACTTTACGACCTAGTAATTTTTTAACGAAAGCTTTAGAATCGCGGATGAAGTTCGGACGGTCTTCAATCTCAAGCAGCGAGCAATTGAAACCAAGCTTACGGTAGATGGCGGTCGATGCATAAGCTTGGAGTCGATTGCCATAGTTAAAGAGACCGGAAAGAGTCACTACTCCAATGGAATGCTTCATGAATTTTGCCTCCATAATTAATTAGTTAGACTATGTGCCAACATTTAATTACCTGAAGTTATCTCTTGATGACATTATGTACAGGTGTTAACTATTTTAAATTGCCTTGATTATTAAATTTATCCGAACACCTCCCACATTCATCCGCCCATGCGCGGATGAATGTGGGAGCCCGATATCTAACTGCGGGAGCGAGGCATCAGCTCAATGTGTTCGGCTGAGATCGGAAATCAACCAGATTGAAAAATCACTCAAGCGCATCAAGTAGTTTGCAAACGCAAGCAGCCAAGAAATAGTAATCTCTTTCAAGCAGTTTGATTCGCAGACGAATATCGACCCTAGTCCCTTCAAGGCAAGGCCGGGAAAGGCAAGCCTCAAACCAGGGAAGAGAAGACAATCTTTCCATTTCTTTAGCCAAACAGCGAATGGTTCGCCCCGCAGCAAGCCTTCTCATGTCGTGAGAGATAACCAATAGACTGTTTCGGTTGAGCGTTTTCAACAAGTCTTGTCGCTTTTCCATGCTATCCAGAAAAACCGAAACAACGTTTTCTACAAGCGCTTGTTGCTTACAATATTCAAAAGAAAAAAAGCCATGTGTCGTCGAAATGCAGTTGGACCGATAATAATATAAAGCTTTGTCATAAAGATAAAACTTCTCAGCAGACCCAAGGACGCCAACCATCTCAAGCCTGTCTTCGCACATGCGTAAACCTTTAGAAAACTGACAGTCGCCAATGCCGAGACATTGACGACGTATAGCCTTTGAAGCAAGATTGTTTAGCTGATAACCCGACGAAAAAGCCGCAATGACTTTCTCTTTCGAAACAGGGCCTACACCATTCGCATCTAAGCATGAGTAATCAACTAGAAAATGTTCTTCATTTTTTTGATCCGTCATATTAAACAATAAAACGTCACAGGAACTTCGACAAATCGCTTCATGAATTTCATAAAGCGACGTTTTGCTATTGAGCTCGTCATCAGAATCAAGGCATATGACATACCTGCCTTGTGCCTGCGCGAATGCGCGCCTTCTCGCCAAAAAAGGACCTGAGTTTTCATCCATCCTTATAAGCGTAAACCGTCCTGCAAGCGCGGGCTCACTCACCACAAAGCGTTTTACGACATCCAGAGTCAAATCCGTAGAGCAATCATCACAAACAATTAACTCCCAATCCTCGAACGTCTGCGACACGACACTTGCCAAGCAGTCCAAAACGTAACCGCACGCATTGAAGGTCGGGATGCAAATTGAAAAAAAGGGGTCAGAGCTCATAATCCTCCCATAACTAAAAAGCTAACTAATCCATCGAAAATAGAACAAAGAATTCAACGAAATGTTTGGGTATCGACAAAATTCGCTCGCATCTAGAAGATTCGATTTGCGAAAACATAAGGGACCACTTCATTATTCAAACAGACAAAATAATAGTCATAAGAAAACGCGGCACAGACAATAACGATGGCAATGACATTGGCCCAACGTTCCGCCTTTCCGTAGATACAGCTCACAATTTTTGGAAGAAGCAGGATTGTAAAATAGATGAAAAACAATCCAAACCTATAGAGCCAAAGAGATATTATGGAAAGCGCAAAAGCAAGCACGCCAAACAATACGAGAAGAGCAAGCTGCATCAGCTCAATCGAGTCAGACTCTTCCCCACCACGAGACATAAACACTGAGGCGGCAAACCCAAGCGTTACATAAATGGCAATAAATTCAATAATGGTTCTCAGGCTTGATCCTTCTGTCAGCTTTGATCCAGAGAGATAATCTGAATAAAACCCAAAAGAAGCTAGAAGGTTCATCATAGGCTGAGCAAGCAAAAGCAAGACAACCATAGCTATCACCATAAAGCATAATTTTATTCCAAGAGAAAAACTCCTGCAATTTGCCAATTCGCAGATCGGATAAATTAAAAAGGCAAACACCGAAGAACTATGGAATGAACACGCAATGATACCCATTAAGAAAAACCAAAATATCGTTTTTTTTCGAGACATTAGAGCCCAGCCAAGCAAAAGAAACCCCATTGCCATCATCTGTCGCATGGCATTAAAGGTCATCGGGTAGAACACAAGCGCAAAAACAACCATAGCAATCGGCATGTTCTCTTTGCAAGAAATACAGACAGAAAGAATGACCGGAATAACTGTTATCAATTCAATTGTAAAAAAATACCAAAATGGCGTTGAGCCGATTTGCGATGCGAGCCACATTATGGCCTTGGCTAAAGGCGCCCACGGTGCAAATTGACTAAAGAAGAAAAAATGATTAAATGAGCTAGTTCTAGCAGCATAATAAGCCTCGATACCATAACCTCCGGTATCGGTACCTACGGTATAGCCGCGAGCACCTGCAAAAAAGGAGAAAATAAACGCGACTCCCATAAGAAGCATCAGGCGGGGCATACCCTTGCCTCGATTTAAATTTACGGCGATCATCGACAAAACAGAAGTTACAGCGGCGATAAAGTAATATATGCTCAATGTGTTAAATGCCCCCGCTCGTTTTCTTTTTCTGCTTAGCACTCTTCGCAACAACTATAAGCTGACCTAGTTTACGCGCGCCCTTTTTCCAACAGCCACTCCTGAATAGATAGATAAGCGCGCACAAAAGGGATCTCGTGTTTCCGGCTGAAATATAGAAATCCAAGCAGCGTTTGTCTTCAGGGCTGATTTCATCTCCGAAAATCTCTCGAAAAGCCACAGCTTGATCAATGGTTGCCCTAAAACGCTCGAGCATAAAGGTCGTATCTTTAGCCCTTTTAATCGGAGCGTATTCGCCGGCGCCCAGCTCATTGTTGTCGTGTTGTCGATAAAGTGATAGCGCTGTATCGACGTATCCGATTGACCCGAAAGCGGACACAATAAGAATCATCCACCAATCATGCATCTCGATTGATGAGCAGTCATCAATAACCAGATTAGTGACGATTGCTGCTCTATTAAGCAATATGGAACAACCAGCCGCAACGTTCTGAGCAAGCAGATATTTAAAAGCAACTCTGCGCGTATCATAATTACAGGCATCCTCAAAAGAAGCGTGGATTATGTTGAGGTTGCTGTCGACAACTTTCATGTCACAAAACACTAGCAAAGGAACGCCACCAGCATGTCTCATTTCCAAGCAGCTCATAGCTTCCAGGCAATCCTTAATTTTATCCGGTAACCAAACATCATCCTGGTCACAAAACATGCAGTAAGGAGAATCTGAAAAGGTCATGAGTGAGAAAAAATTCTCCTTAGCCCCTCCGTGCTTAACACCCTCGGAGACTATTCGAATGCGCCCATCCTCAGCCGCATAACGGCGCACAACATCAAGAGTGCCGTCGGTGGAGCAGTCGTCTGAGACTAACAGGCACCAGTTCTTGTAAGTCTGTCGCCGGATGGATTCTATCTGTTCCGCAATGAAGCGCTCACCATTGTAGGTGGCCATAAGTATGTCGATAAGGGGTTCAGTCAAATTAAACCTCCGAGGTTTGCTCAATAAACTCCTGAAGATATTCGCCCAGCTCTTCCTCCCAGTCGGGCATGTGGAAGCCGGCGGATTCGAGCTTGGACAGGTCGAGCGCGGAGTGGACCGGGCGCGGGGCGATGGGGCCCTCGGCGCCGGCGTAGTAGTCGGCGGTGCTCACCGGCACGACCTTCTCGCCGTTGCCGTTGGCGGCCTCGAAGACGGCGCGGGCGATGTCGGCCCAGCTCTTGACGGCGCCGGAGCCGGTGCAGTCGTAGGTGCCGTAGGGCGCCCTCGCGTCCAGCACGTGGAAGATGGCCGCGGCCATGTCGCGCGTGAAGGTCAGGCGGCCCAGCTGGTCGTCGACAACCGTGACCTGGGTGAGCTTGTCCTCGGGGTCGGCGACGCGGTCCGACAGCCCCTTCATGGTCTTGACGAAGTTGCGTCCCTCGCCGATGACCCAGCTGGAGCGCATGATGTAGTGGCGCGGGCACCCCGCCACGGCGATGTCGCCGGCGGCCTTGGTCTGGCCGTAGACGGAAAGCGGGCTGAGGGGCTCGTCCTCGTCATGCACCTCGGCGGTGCCGTCGAAGACGTAGTCGGAGGACACGTGCACGAGGGTGATGCCGTGCCCGGCGCAGGTGCGGGCCAGAAGCGCCGGCCCGGTGGCGTTGGCCTTCCAGGCGACGACGCGGCCCTCGGGGGTCTCGGCCCTGTCGACCGCGGTGTAGGCGCCGCAGTTGATGACGGTGCCGTAGAGCGACCAGTCGTACTGCGAATAGGCCTCCGGGTCGGACATGTCGAAGGTGTCGATGTCGCAGAAGTCGAAGTCCTTCGCCACGCCGCGCTCCCCGGCGAGCGCGCGCACCGCGCGGCCCAGCTGGCCGTCGCAGCCGGTGACGAGGGTGCGCCTGGGAGCCATGGGGACGACGTCCCTCAGCATCGGGTGGTTGAGGTCGGCCTCGGAGACGGTGGCCTGGTCGAGGGGGATCGGCCACTCGATGGCGAGCTCGGGGTCGGCGAGGTTCACGAAGGTGTAGGTCCTCTTGAGCTCCAGCGACCAGTGGGCGTCCACCAGGTAGGTGTAGGCGGTGCCGTCCTCGAGCGCCTGGAAGGAGTTGCCCACGCCGCGCGGGACGTAGATGGCCTTGGACGGGTCGAGCGTGCAGGTGAACACCTTGCCGTAGGTCTCGCTGCCCTCGCGCAGGTCCACCCAGGCGCCGAAGACGCTGCCGCGGGCCACGGAGATGAACTTGTCCCAGGGCTCGGCGTGGATGCCGCGGGTGACGCCGCGGCTGTCGTTGTAGGAGATGTTGTTCTGGACGACGCGGAGGTCGGGGATGCCCAGGGCGGTCATCTTGGCGCGCTGCCAGTTCTCCTTGAACCAGCCGCGCGAGTCGCCGTGGACGGCGAGGTCGACGACCTTGAGGCCCTCGATGCCGGTCTCCGCCACGGAGAGGTCCTTCTCGAATGCGATGTCTGCCATAGATCTATCCCCTCCTACTGGCCCTGGGCCCTGTACCTGGCCTCGGTGGCCTCCTTGGCCGGGCGCCACCAGGACTCGTTGGCCACGTACCAGTCGATGGTTGCCCTGAGCCCCTCGGCGAAGTCGGTGTGCGCCGGCCTCCAGCCCAGCTCGCGCTGGAGCTTCGTGCTGTCGATGGCGTAGCGGCGGTCGTGGCCGGGGCGGTCGGCGACCCAGTCGAAGTCCTCGGGGTCGCGCCCCATCGCCTCCAGGATCATGCGAAGCACGGTGATGTTGTCCCTCTCGCCGTCGGCGCCGATGAGGTAGGTCTCCCCCGTGCGGCCCTTGGTGAGGATGTCCCAGACGGCAGAGGAGTGGTCCTCGGTGTGGATCCAGTCGCGCACGTTCTCGCCCTTCCCGTAGAGCTTGGGGCGGACGCCGTCGACGATGTTGGTGATCTGCCTGGGGATGAACTTCTCCACGTGCTGGTAGGGGCCGTAGTTGTTGGAGCAGTTGGAGATCGTGGTGCGCAGGCCGTAGGTGCGGGTCCAGGCGCGGACCAGCATGTCGGAGGACGCCTTGGTGGAGCTGTACGGGGAGCTCGGGCGGTACGGCGTCTCCTCGGTGAACTTGGCGGGGTCGTCGAGCGCCAGGTCGCCGTAGACCTCGTCGGTGGAGACGTGGTGGTAGCGGATGCCGTACTTGCGGACGGCCTCCAGAAGGCGGAAGGTGCCCTCGACGTTGGTGCGCAGGAACGGCTCCGGGTCGGCGATGGAGTTGTCGTTGTGGGACTCGGCGGCGTAGTGCACGATGGCGTCGTGGCCCGGGACAATCTTATCGAGGAGCTCAGCATCGCAGATGTCGCCGACGACGAGCTCGACCCTATCCTCGGGCAGGCCCGCGATGTTCTCGGGGTTGCCGGCATAGGTCAGCTTGTCCAGGACGGTCACGTGCACTTCGGGGTGGTTGCCCACGACGTAGTGGACGAAGTTGCTGCCGATGAAGCCGCAGCCGCCCGTGACGATGATGTTCTTGGGTTCGAAGATCTCAGACATGAGGGGTTCCTCCTAGTACTCGCGCGGGCTGTTGACGATCTCGCCGGCGGCGACCTTCTTCAGGTGCCGCCCGTAGACCGACTTGCCGTAGGCCTTCGCTGCCTCCTCGAGCTCGGCGGTGGTGATCCAGCCGTTCTCCCAGGCGATCTCCTCGGGCACGGACACGGGAAGGTCCTGTGAGTGCTCCACGGCGCGGACGAACTCCGCGGCCTCGTGCAGGCTCTCCATGGTGCCGGTGTCGAGCCACGCGTACCCGCGGCCGAGGGTGACGACCGACAGCGTCCCCTCCTCCAGGTACATCTGGTTGAGCGTGGTGATCTCCAGCTCGCCGCGCGCGGAGGGCTGGACCCTGTGCGCCTTGGCGGCGACGTCGCCCGGGTAGAAGTACAGGCCGGTGACGGCGTAGGAGCTCTTGGGCTGGGCGGGCTTCTCCTCGATGGAGACGGCCCAGCCCTCGCCGTCGAACTCCACGACGCCGAAGCGCTCGGGGTCGTCCACGTGGTAGCCGAAGACCGTGGCGCGGCCCGACTCGGCGTTCTGCACGGCGCGCGTCAGGTGGCGCGACAGGCCGTTGCCATAGAAGATGTTGTCGCCGAGCACCAGCGCGCACGGCTCGCCGGCGATGAACTCCTCGCCGATGGTGAACGCCTGGGCCAGGCCGTCGGGGCTCGGCTGCTCGGCGTAGGACAGGTTCACGCCGTAGCGCGAGCCGTTCCCGAGCAGGCGCTCGAAGTTGGGCAGGTCGGTCGGCGTGGAGATGACCAGGATGTCCCGGATGCCCGCCAGCATGAGGGTGGACAGCGGGTAGTAGATCATGGGCTTGTCGTAGACCGGCAGCAGCTGCTTGGAGGTCACGAGCGTGAGCGGGTACAGGCGGGTGCCGGACCCGCCGGCGAGGATGATGCCCTTCGTCATTTAAAATCTCCTTCATTTTTAAAATAAATGTTGATGAGAGGTAAATTAATGTTCAGAAAACCACTCCTCAACCCTCTTGCACCTTCCCAGTAATTCCCATGCGATAATCATGCAATGCCTTCTTGACGGAGTTGCTCTTGTATTTGCCGATCAAAAGACCAGCTGCGATTTCGCAATAGGCAAGAAATTTCGATAGAGGCTTATTCGTCGAATACCGGTCAATAAAGTATTGACGGTTTCTAATCTTGTAATAATTCATAAGGGCAGATGCATCACCAGTAGATGCACTAACACAATGATAAATAACCGAGTCAGAGTTATATCTAAGCCTATAACCTGCATCCATAGCCCGAAAACAGTAGTCAGTGTCTTCCAAGTAAAGAAAGTAGCTCTCGTCTAGAAAGCCAATATCAATAAGGGCTTTAGACGGAATAAGCATGCAGCATCCGCTAATAAATCCGACCTCTCGAGACCCTTTGTCGTCATAATTTTCTTCTAACTTTCTAAAACCATTGTGCCAAGATCTACAGATGGTTCTGGACGAACCACCACCTGCATACCAGATTAGATTTTTGTCTGACCAGTAATAAATCTTAGAACCGACCAAAGCTCTATCATCGGCACTTTCAATTAGTCTAGACAAAAAATCTGGAGTCACGACAGTATCGTTATTCAATAACAAAACGAAGTCGTAATCAGCGTCTAGCTTTTTCAGAGCAAAATTGTTTCCGCCAGAAAAACCAAGGTTTTCATTCGATCGTAGATAGTGGACACGAGCATAAGTAGATGCAACGGCTTGCAACTTGGTGCTACAATTTCCGCCATTATCTACGAGATAGACATCATAATTGCCATAATCGATAGCATTAACGCTTGCCAAGCAGCAAGTTGTCTCCGCAACCCCGTTATAATCGACTATGACAATAGCTACAGAAGGCAAGCATTTCGCATTGGATGCACAAGAATAAATACTGGTTGTATCCGGGCAGCTAGATAGATTCGTTTTGGCTGACCAAGTCACGCTAACTCCTTGCTTTACCATTTGATACAAATTCGAGATATCTGTCCAAACTCTCAATACTGGTATCCCGATCATGACAGCGACGTACGTAAGCCTCGCCGGCGAGACCGACAGTGCGGCGTTGCTCGGGATCGACAAGAAGATTAAGCGACATCGGTCCCCCCTTCATCAGTGCTAACGGGTTCAAAACCCATGGCGGTGAAATTTTCCAGCGACTTCTTCCAGTCGAAGACTTCAGCCGCTTTTCGGCGCGCTGAGTTGGCGAGCCGAGACGCAAGCTCACGGTCCTCCATGAGTCTACGCACGGCGGCCGCCTGCTCATGGGCGGTATCGGCGACGAAGGCGTCCACCCCGTCGACGAGTCCGATGCCCTCGTTGCCCACCGAATTTGTCACGATGGGGACCCCAATGGCCATCGCCTCAAGAATCTTCGTCTTGATGCCCGTCCCGTAAGCTATGGGCGCAAGAAATACGCTCGTGGAACGCAATGCCTCCCGCGTGTCATCAACGCGACCAAGAAACATAACCTTTTCGTTTGCTTCGAGTTCTTGCCTGAGATCCTCGCTCACTTCACCCGAAACCTCCAACATCACGTCACCGATAAGCGGTAAGACCTCATTGGCGATGTACCGGAGAGAGTCCGCATTTGCAGAGTTGCGCATGTTTCCTAAGAATGAAAGCGTTTTCGCACGTGGTGTCTGATCGGGTCCTTTGGCGTAGAAAGAGCTGTCAACTCCCAAGGGAACCGCAATGATATTACTCGCTCCCGTATCAAAGGCTAGGCGATCCCTTTCGATAGGCGAAACCAGGACAACGAAATCGAAGCGTTGGGGAGCAACCAGCTCAAGCTTCCGCATACGCTTCGCTTCGGTAGCCAATACATTTTTTTGAATCACAGGCAAAGAGGCAAGCTTCGCTACAAAGCCCTTTAGACTAGCCGAATACTTACCGGCGACGCCACCGGTCTTTTTAAGGGAATTGAGACTCCTAAGTTGGCGCTGGTATCGGAGCGAGAACGTATCCTCCATGTAAAGGACCTTCCCACATGGATACTCTCGCAACTCGTCAACGTAAGGCGAGAGCCTCGGCAAGTCAAAAAATACATGTGTCGGTTCTAGCTCCCCAACAAGATCTTGGAGCTGGTTCGTCACTCCCTTGCTTCTAAAAATGCTGCATTGAATGGGGCCGCCGGCAACTCCTTTGAGCAAGGTCCGAATAAGGTTCAGGATAACCGTTTGCTTCGCTGGCTTCTTCGCAAGGGTCACGCTCTTGATGAATTCGGGGCACACCGAAAGCGCCTGCGCCGTCTGTCCCGGCTCTAGAAAGGTTAGGACGTGAACCTCGGCACCAAACTTATCGGCAAGTCCCTTGCAATAGTTGAAGAGAACAACCTTGTGTCCGTCGTTTGCCGGCCAAAACACCCGATCTGTAAAGAAAAGAACCCTCTTCCTAGGCGCCTTCTTCGTCAGTCCCACTAAGCCCTTCCCCCTTCAGTAAATCTTTCGTACATCTCGCGCAGTGTGTCCTCGATTCTGCGCTCGGGCTCCCATCCCAGCTCGCCTCGCAGCTTCGAGTAGTCGCAGCAGATGATTGGTGTGTCCGCCGGGCGAATGAGCGTAGGGTCAACTTTAACCTCGACGGGCTGGCTGCAGAAGCCCGTCACGACTTCCAGCAGCTTGTTCAGGGGAAGCGCCCGGCCGCTGCCCACGTTGTAGACCTCGCCGGCACGGCCGCTCTCCAGAATCAGCCTGTAGGCGCGTACCACATCGCGCACGTCACTGAAATCGCGGGCCACCTTCAGGTTGCCTACAGTCATCTTTCCGGGCCTACCGGAGCGTTCGATATCAGCTGCCTGTTTGCACCAGCTCGGAAGCACGAAATTGGAGTTCTGCCCCAAGCCCGTGTGGTTAAACGAGCGGGTCAGGCACACCTCGAGACCATAGCGTTCAACGTACAACGCCGCGAAGTGCTCTTGGGTTGCCTTGGATATTCCATAAGGGTTGTTGGAGAGAGTCGGATCGTCCTCGTTGAGTGATCCGCCTTTAGCGGCATACTCCTCAGAGGAGCCCACTAATAGCACGCGTGGCATTGTTTCCTGAGACCGTGCGGCCTCCATTACATTCAACGCGCCCTCTACGTTCACCCGCATAGTAAGCGCGGGTGAACGCCAGCTGAGCCCCACTGAGCTAACGGCCGCCAGATTAACTATGTAATCTGGCTCAAACTCGCGCACTACAGCAGCGACACCTTCATCGTCCGTCAGGTCGCAGGCACGGTATGCCGATACTTCGGACAACGGGCACATATCGCTCAGGTCTGAACCGCATAACACGTAGCCATGCAATACAAGTTCATGCGCAAGGTGTGCGCCAGCAAACCCGTTAATGCCGAAGATGAGAACGCGCTTCCCCATTAGGACAGCTTCGCCTCGCGCTCGGCGATCTCAAGATCGTGCTCTACCATGATGCGACAAAGCTCCTCGCAGCTGGTCTTTTGGGGGTCCCATCCAAGAACCGTCTTTGCCTTAGTAGGATCGCCCCACAGGTTGACGACATCGGTCGGGCGATAGAAGTCGGGGTTGACGCAGACGAGCATCTTGCCACTCGACTTGTCATAGCCCTTCTCCTCCAAGCCCTCGCCCTCCCAACGGAGGTCGATGCCGGCATGCTTAAAGGACCACTCCGTGAACTCGCGCACGGAGTGCTGCACGCCCGTGGCAATAACGTAGTCATCGGGCTCATCCTGCTGCATGATGAGCCACATGCACTCCACGTAGTCCTTCGCATATCCCCAATCACGGAGGGAGTCGAGGTTGCCGAGCTCAAGATGGTCCTGGATGCCCTTTGCGATACGGGCGGCGGCAAGAGTAATTTTGCGCGTTACGAAGTTCTCGCCACGACGCTCGGACTCGTGATTGAAGAGGATTCCGTTGACCGCAAACATGCCGTAGGCCTCGCGGTACTCCTTCATCATCCAAAAGCCGTACTGCTTGGCGACCGCATACGGGCTGTACGGATGAAACGGGGTGTTCTCGTTCTGGGGAACCTCTTCCACCTTGCCATACAGCTCGCTGGTCGAAGCTTGGTAAATCCTGCAGGACTGATCCATGCCCAGCATATGGACAGCTTCAAGGATGCGCAACACGCCCAATGCGTCGCAGTCACCAGTGTACTCGGCCGCGTCAAAAGAGACGCCAACATGGGACTGGGCGGCGAGGTTGTAAATCTCGTCAGGACGAACTTCGCCCACGATTCGGATAATGGAGCTTGAGTCCGTTAGGTCGCCATCATGAAGGACGATGGAGCCTTCCGCAAGCAGATGATCAATTCTGTTCGTGGTATGAACCGAAGAGCGACGGACAATTCCATGTACCTCATAGCCCTTGTCCAAAAGTAACTCAGCTAGATAGCTGCCATCTTGACCGGTAATGCCAGTGATAAGTGCCTTCTTCATTTCAAAATACCCTTCAATTGCTGACTATTTCCAAAAAGCGACTAAACTCTCAATATCCTCTTTAACAAGCGTCTCGCCGTATTGAACCTCGATTACATGCAGGTCCCCGCAGAGAGCCCGCGCCGAATGCGGAGTGTTCGCGGGAATCTGAACGCCAGAGCCCACGCGCACCTGCTGCACCAACCCGTCCAGCACAACCTCGCCGGTGCCAGAGATGACCGTCCAGACCTCTCCGCGGTGCATGTGGCGCTGGTAATCGAGCTGACAACCCTCGCGGATGATCAACTCCTTGGTGAGCGCCTTCGCCCCGTCGGGGAAGACGCTGCTGTCGATGACGCGGTACTCGCCCCACGAGCGCTGCTCGTGCATGGGCCGGCTCTCGGCGATGGCGTTGACCTCGGCCTTGATGTTGGCCGACGCCTCCTTGCCGGAGACGAGGATGCCGTCGGGCGTCGCCACCACGACGGAGTCCGAGATGCCGGCGACCACCATCGGGAAACCGGTCTCGTTGATCACGTGGACGTTCTCGCACGTCTTAGGGTCCACCACGACGCGGCCGGAGGTGTACTCGGCCATCTCGTCGGTCAGCGTGTTCCAGGTGCCCAGGTCCTTCCATTCGCCCGCGTAGGAGACCGCGCCGATGGACGACGCCCTCTCCACGACCTCGTAGTCGAAGGAGTTCTTGGGCAGCTCGGAATAGCGCGAGCGGAACTCCTCGAAGGTCCCGCACGCAAGGTACTTGGCGGTGAGGCCGGTGAGCCAGCCGAGCCTGAACGCGAACACGCCGCAGTTCCAGAGGGCGCCCAAGGAGATGAGTTCCCGTGCAGTCCCCTCGTCGGGCTTCTCCGTGAAGCGCTCGACGCGGCGGGGCCACTCCTCCCCCGCCGCGGGCACGATGTAGCCGTACTTGCCGCTGGGGTAGGTGGGCTCCACGCCCATGAGGACCAGCTCGGCGAAATCCGACTGGACGGCCTCGTCGAGCCTCACGACGCTGTCGTAGTAGGCCTGGTCGGCGTAGCTGTCGATGGGCATGACGATGACGGTGTCGCCCTCGGCTGCACCCTGCTCGAGCGCGAGGTGCGCGCAAGCGAGCATGATGGCGGGGGCCGTGTCGCGGCGCTCCGGCTCGAGGACGAGCGCATACTCACCCTTCACCTGCCGGCGAATGGACTCCTCCTGGCTCGCGCAGGTTGCTATGGTGATGTCGACGTCCGCGTCGACGGCGCCGATCTGGCCGAAGACGCGCTGGACCATGGAGACGTGGTTGCCGTCCGCGTCGCGCAGGACCTTGAGGAACTGCTTTGAGCGGGTGCTGTTGGAGAGCGGCCACAGGCGCGTGCCCGAGCCGCCGGAGAGCAGGACGAGGTGGATCATTATCGGGTCCCTCCCAAGATCGACTTGGCGTCCGCGACCAGCGCGGCGAGCTTTTCCCCGGACTCGGCGCGGTCGGCGCCCTTGGCGAACACATAGGCCTTGGCCTTGGGCTCCGTGCCGCTGGGGCGGAACAGGACTCGCGATCCGTCTATAAGCCTGAACTCGAGGACGTCTGCCTCGGGAAGGTGCTGGGGCTCATCGGTCGGGTTGACGACGGGCATCGGCGCACCCTGGGCGTAGTCGATGCGCTGCGCGACGGCAGCGCCGCCGATATTCTCCGGAGCGTGCACTCGGAGGCCGGACATCATCGCGGCCATGTCGGACGCCCCCTCGGGGCCCTCGTATGCCTGGCCGAGAAGGGCGCTCGACCAGAAGCCGTATGTCTCGTAGAGGCGCTCCATGGCCTCGTAGAGGTCCAGCCCTTTCGTCTTCCAATGTGCGGCGAGCTCGCAGATGAGCATGGAGGCGACCACGGCGTCCTTGTCGCGCACGGACGTGCCGGCGAGGTAGCCGTAGGACTCCTCGAAGCCCATGAGGAAATCGCTCTCGCGGCCCTCCGACTCCAGAACGCCGACCTGCTCGCCGATGAACTTGAACCCGGTGAGCGTGCGGCGCAGTTCGAGGCCGCGCGCGCGAGCGATATCGTCTGCCATGGGTGCGGACACGATGGTTGTGCAGGCGACCTCGCGGGACATATCGGCGCCGGACCCGCTCGCCTTGGACGCGAGGAAGTCGAGCAGGAGCAGGCCCACCTCGTTGCCTGTGAGCAGCTTGTACTCCCCGGCATGTGGGACCGCGATGCCCACTCTGTCGGTGTCCGGGTCGGTCGCCAGCAGCAGGTCGGGTTTGGCCCTATCGCAGTACTCGAGCCCGAGGTTCAGCGCCTCGCGCACCTCGGGGTTGGGATACGGGCAGGTCGGGAAGTCGCCGTCGTGCACGCACTGCTCGTCGACAGTCGCGACCTCGGCGACGCCGATCCCCTCGAGCACTCGGGACACGCACTCCAGGCCGACGCCGTGGAGCGGGGTGTAGACGATGCGGAGGGCGGAGCAGTCCTCGCCCGTGGAGACCTCGAGCGTCTCCTCGAGGTAGCGGTCAAGTATCCTCTCTGGGACCCACTGTACGAGCCCCTCCTCGAGGGCACTATCGAACGGCATCGCCCTGACGCCGTCGAAGCAGTCGACGGCGTCGATGGCCACCTGGATGGCCTCCGCCGCCTCGACGGTGATCTGGCAGCCGTCGGCGCCGTAGACCTTGTAGCCGTTGTATGCCGCGGGGTTGTGGGAGGCGGTGATGTTGACGCCGGCCGAGCAGCCCAGCTCGCGGACAGCGAAACTCAACGCGGGCGTGGGCTCGACGCGCTCGAACAGATAGGATTTAATTCCGTTGCCGGCGAGCACCTCAGCGACACGTCGCACGAACTCCTCGGACCCATGACGCGTATCGCGACAAAGTGCGACAGTCGGGTTCTCAAAGGCGCTATTCAGGTAATCCGCGAGTCCTTGTGTAGCCTTGCCGACGGTATAGACGTTCAGACGGTTGGGGCCGAGACCAAGCTTGCCACGCAAGCCGCCAGTGCCAAACTCAAGATTACGAAAAAACGAATCTGCCTTCCCAGACTCATCCAGTGCAAGGAGCTCAGCCCTATCGGTGCTTGTCATACAAGACAACCATTTTTTAAAAGTAAACTCTACCTGATTAGCTATCAATTCAATTCTTCCTGAATCTTTGGAGTGCATAATTAGCAAGCACCGCCACCGGTAAAGACCTCAACGACTGTGAGGAGAACGATCTTTAAATCGGTAACCACGCCGCGCTTGGCGATGTACTCAAGGTCGCGGCGAACCATGCCGTCGAAGTCGGTATCGTTGCGGTCGGTCACCTGCCACCAGCCGGTGATCCCGGGCTTCACGGCAAGGCGCTGCAGGTCGAATTCTGTGTACTCCGCGACCTCGTTGGGAAGCGGCGGACGCGGGCCCACGACGGACATCTGGCCCAGGAACACATTGAGAAACTGCGGGAACTCGTCGATGGAGTGCTTGCGGATGAACCTACCAATCTTGGTGACTCGGGGGTCGTCCCTCATCTTGAACATAGCGCCGGCGATCTCGTTCTGCCCCTTGAGCTCGGCGAGGCGCTCGTCGGCGTCCCTGTACATGGAGCGGAACTTCCACATGCGGAACGTGGTCAGGCTTCCGTCGGGGCGGGTCTGTCCCACTCGGATCTGGCTGTAGAAGGGGTTGCCCTCGCTCTCCAGGCGGATGGCCGCGGCAAGCACAAGGCTGGGGACGGCGATGACGGCAAGTACGCAGCCGCTGAACACGATGTCAAAGGCGCGCTTAACGGCCCGGTAGGCCAGGCGCGAGCGGTCCCAGTCCATGATGGATTGCATGGCCTTGTAGCGGCCGGCGCCCTCGCGTCGGTCCATGGCCTGAGCAATGAGCGCTGCCCCCGCAGGCGCATCCGTTGCAAATTGAGTTTTATCCGACACTTTTTCTTCCAAGACTTCGTCCCCGGGTCGGGGATCCTCCCTGTTCTGTGTAGCGATCGCCTGCAACTAGGCGATCGCCTTTTTAAGGTTGCGCATGACGCGCTGCTCGGCCGAAAGCACGGCAAGGCCAACGCGGGTGGTTACGCGTCGGCCGCACAGGTCGAGCTCCAAATAAGCAGTGCTCTTGCGTCTGTTAATGGTTTTGATAAGGCCTTCGTAGCCCAGAAGCGGACCTGCCGTCACTACGACCTTGTCACCGTCTTTAAAGGCCTCGCTCATGGGCACTACGCGGTCTCCCCTATGCGTAAAGCCGCCAATAAGCTGAACCTCTTCTTTTGCTAGCGGCACAAACTGACCGTCCTGGGATAGCACCCGGGCAAAGTCGTCCATGCGCAGCAGGTACTGTTGCACGGTTCGGGGATCTGCTGTATCGCAGATAAGATAACCGGGAAAGAGCGGCTTGGTCGTACAGACCCATTCGCCGTGTACTTTGATCTCGGTTTGAAATTGGGGATAAAAGAGCTCCTGCATGGCGCTCGCCGGCACCATACGCTCGATGCGCTCGCGCATTACGTCTTCGCGACCGTTAATGACCTGGATCACATACCACACGAGCACCACCCCCTTTCTGTCTTACGTGTGGAACACGGGGTTTGGGTATGGCTTCGCCAGGGCGCTTGTGCGCGGAGGCGCTCCATATTCAAACCCTGAGCCCAGTTAGACAAGCACGTGGCTCTGCCCCACCGTGAACGGTATGTATGAGTGCAGTTGCTAGAGACGCGGACGTGTATCGCAAAAATGACCGCGACTCCAGCTGGCTGCGTGCGAACCAGTCAAGCGGGTACAAAACTGGACCGCACGCAAACAGCTGAAGAACTGCTGTGGTTTGCCGTAGCAGTTCATTGCACCGTCTAACGCAAACTTAAAAGCAGCCGCAAAAGCAAGTGAAAATCGCGCATGGCAATCGATATTGGAGCTCATGGTTTTTCTAACACCGCCGTTACGACCGGATGCTGATCAACCCCGTGCTATGTGGCCTGTTAGAGCCGTGAGCACAGTTGAACTCATGTAACGTTAGGTATCCTAGCACAAGCTGGTAGCGAAACTGATTTGGGTTGCGTTGGACAACAAATCGTTCATTTGGCGTGCTTAAGGGGGTTGTTTTTGGATGTTGTTCACGTTGATGCAGGTTAATGGGATGCTAACGGTGATTAGGCGCGTTCCTGAAGCCCAAATGGAACGGCGATCTACACTGAAAATCGCGTTTGGCCAACAAACTTATGTACAAACATGGGAAATAAATTGTGCAACTTTTTGTTGGCCTAGGTGAGGTTTGTGGCGCGAGGTATTTTGGCATGAAAAAAGGCCTTCGGGATTCCGAAGGCCTTTGCATTCACGATGGTGGAGACGAGGGGAATCGAACCCCTGACCTCTTGACTGCCAGTCAAGCGCTCTCCCAGCTGAGCTACGCCCCCCGTGACGAGGAGATACTATAGGAGAAGTTGGCACGGCGTGCAAGGACTTTTTTGGGTCAGATTCTAAATGCCTATTGATATAGGTAAGCGATGGCGGTGCCGGCGTGGACTTGGATCGTGGCTGTTGACCTGACAACGTTGCTGATGCCCGTGTCGGTCAACAGGCCCAGAGGGCTGTGATCTAGTTCCCATTCTAGGCCGTGCTCGCTTACAACCGTCCCAGGGGCTATAGCGATTATGGAGAACGTCTGGCCCTCGGCACCTTCGATGATCCAGGATTCGCCTGCGTGAAGGAAGCGAGCGACCACCTTGTCCTCGGCAATCCAGACTGGGGCGTCATCGTAGCCTGCGAGTAGACCCAGTACGGAAAGCGCCATATCCGGGCGGCCACCCGTGGCGCAGGTCGCGACCACTTCGGCACCCGGCCAGCGACGGCGAACGGAATCGAGCGCCAGCGCCAGATCGGTATAGTCCTTGTAGGGGTCGTGGCGTTCTACCT
Organism: Collinsella sp. OM07-12; assembly: GCF_003438275.1. Taxonomy (NCBI): domain Bacteria; kingdom Bacillati; phylum Actinomycetota; class Coriobacteriia; order Coriobacteriales; family Coriobacteriaceae; genus Collinsella; species Collinsella sp. OM07-12. The sequence goes on along the minus strand of NZ_QSTQ01000002.1, from coordinate 126,114 downwards.
CAAAGGCTTCGGCGGCATCGACTAGCGCTCGGCCTCCATCGCTTACCGTGTCAGCGTCGCCGACATAGACCTCACAGCTCAAGCCGGCACCCAAAAGGGCGTCCAGGCCGCGGTCCACGGCGACAACGTGGTCGCACTCCCCTGCTAGCCTACGCAACAGATCCGCGCTCGCCACCACGGGCGAGCCGCAGACCACAAGTACTTTGCAAGCCACAGCTCTCGCCTAACCCTCAAACGAAAGCACGCGGGCCAGATCCAGCTCCTCATAGCTATCGATAAAGATATCGCAGTTGGCACGCACATCGTCGCGCTTCATACGGCCGTGCGGGTCATAAATACCCACGCGCTTAAAGCCGGCGACTCCAGAGCTCTTTAGGCCAAAAACGGCGTCCTCAAACACCCATGCGCACTCAAACTTGTGCCCATGGCGCTCCTCCAGGCGGCACAGCGCCAGCTCATATACGTCGGGGAACTGTTTGGAACGTCCCGCCTCGCCCGTGGTGGTTATAAACTCCATGTAAGCGTCGAGCCCGGCTCCCGCAAGCGAAGACGTAACCAGCTCGGCCGGCGTGGACGTGGCGACGCACATGGCAATACCCGCCGCCTTCGCCTGCTCCAAAAATGCCAGGAGACCCTCGCGCGGCGGCACCTTGGAGTAGCCATCGATCAGGATGTCGCTCAGCTCACGATATAGTTCCTCGCCATTCGCGCCAATGCCCCACGTGTCGTGGTAGGCCTGGCATTCGTCCTCGAGCGAAAGATGCTCAAACTGGGCAAAATCGTCGACCGTCACGTCAACTCCGTGGCGGTGCAATAATTCGGGCTGAGCATAGGCCCAAACGGGGGTGCTATTAACCAGTGTGCCGTCGCAATCGAAAATAAAAGCAACCTTGGGAGCGGCGGTATGAGACATAAACGAACCTTTCGATGTCAAATGGTAAACAACCTGCTAAAAACGTTTTACCAAACGTCAGGCTAACAATTTTGAAACCCTAATTGGTAAAACTGTCAAGAGTTTTACCACTGCAATTCTGTCAGTGGTCTAAACATGGCGCTCGCCGATTAAACACCGCCGCAAATCCACTTTTCTCCATAAAAGTAACGAACAGGTGTTATCGTATTTCGTGCCGAAAGTTCCACCGAGCACGCGAGGTGGAATGAATCATAGAACTATCGCCGTCCCTTCGATTCGTGCAGCCTTGGACCTTTCGCATCTAGTCACCAAGGCAACATGCTGCCGTGTCATGATGGGATCAAACGTGAGCGATACAAAGCTAAAGCCAACGGCCAAAAAGCCCGCTACCCGTAAAGCCGCCCCGCACGCACCGGAGCTCTCTAAGGACGATGTCTATCTGTTTGGCATCGGTACGTGGGAGCGCAGCTGGGAAAAGATGGGCGCGCACCCCGACACGCAGAACCGTACGCGCGGCTGGCGCTTTTGCGTTTGGGCGCCCGACGTAAAGAGTGTCCATGTCATTGGCGAATTTAACGACTGGGATGAGGAAGCCAACCCGCTGGTGCCCGTGCATACGAGCACCATTTGGGAAGGCTTTATTCCTGGCGTCGAGCAGGGCCAGCTCTATAAATACCTTATCGAGACCAACGAGGGCGAGAAGCTCTACAAGGCCGATCCGTACGCTTTTAAGGCCGAGTGCCCTCCGGGAACGGCAAGCGTGCTGTGGGCCCTCGACGGCTATAAGTGGAACGACGCAGCATGGCTCAAGCGCCGCGCCGGCCACAACCACATGTCGCAGCCGCTGAACATCTACGAGGTGCATATTGGCTCGTGGAAGCGCCACGGTGACGCGCCGCAGGGCGAGCCCGATGAGTACGGCAACTACCCCGGTCCCATGGATCCCTTCCCCGCGCAGCGCGGCGAGTTCTACACCTACGACGACCTGTCGGTGGAGCTCGTGGACTACGTGCGCGACATGGGCTACACGCATATCGAGGTCATGCCGCTTATGGAGCACCCGTTCGACGGCTCCTGGGGCTACCAGACGACCGGCTACTACGCCGCCACGTCGCGCTACGGCAACCCGCAGCAGCTCATGCACTTTATAGATGCGTGCCACGAGGCGGGCATTGGCGTGATCATGGACTGGGTGCCCGGCGGTTTTTGCGCCGACTCCCACGGCCTGGCCACCTTTAACGGCCACATGTTGTTTGAGCACGAGATTCACCCCAACTGGGGCACGCATAAGTTCGACTTCGCCCGTGGCGAGGTCCGCTCCTTCCTGGTCTCTAACGTGCTGTACTGGCTCGAGAACTTCCACGTGGACGGCATTCGCATGGACGGCGTGTCCAGCATGCTGTACCTCAACTTTGGCATCGACGATCCGGGCCAAAAGAAGTTCAACAAATACGGTACCGAGGAGGACCTGGACGCCAGCGCGTTTATCCGCCAGGTCAACTGCGCCGTGGAGGCACACTACCCCGACGTGATGATGATGGCCGAGGAGTCCACCGCGTGGCCGCTCGTAACCTATCCGCCGCAGGACGGCGGCCTGGGCTTCCATTACAAGTGGGACATGGGCTGGATGAACGACACCCTGCACTACATGCAGACCGATTTTCCGTGGCGCCCCGGCAACCACGGCCTGCTCACGTTCTCCATCATGTATGCCTTTACCGAGAACTTCATTTGCCCGCTGAGCCACGACGAGGTCGTGCACGGCAAGTGCTCCCTTATCGGCCGCATGCCGGGCGACTGGTGGCGCCAGTTTGCCGGCCTGCGCACGCTTGCCTTCTACCAGATGACGCACCCCGGTGCCAAGCTCAACTTTATGGGCAACGAGATCGGCCAGTTTATCGAGTGGCGCTACTACGAGTCCATCCAGTGGTTCCTGACCGAGGAGTATGAGACCCACCGTCATCATCAGGCGTTTATCAAGGCGCTCAACCACCTGTACACCGCCGAGCCCGCTCTGTACGAGCGCGGCTACACCGACGACGGCTTTACCTGGATCGATGCGGACAACTCCAAGCAGTCCATCGTGAGCTTTGTGCGTCAGGGCGAGGACATCGATGACGACCTGGTGATCCTGATCAACTTTGACCCGGCGAGCTACGAGAGCTTCCGCGTGGGCGTGCCGCGCGAGGGCGACTGGGAGGTCATCTTTGACTCCGACCGTCCCGAGTTTGGCGGCAGCGGCTATGCCGGCGTGGAGCCCTACACCTGCTCGAGTGAGCCCTATCCCTGGAATGGGCAGATGGACTCCATTGAGATTAAGGTTCCAGGCCTGGCAGGCGTGGTGCTTAAGCGCCGCGGTCCCAGCAGCTACAAGCCGCCGGTGGTCGAGGCCCCCAAGACTGCGCCCAAGAAGCGCACGTCCTCGGTGAAGCCCAAGGCCGCGGCTGCTAAGAAGGCTCTGGCTAAGGCAAAGGCTGCTAAGCCCGCTGCCAAGGCTTCGACCAAGTCCGCCACGGCCAAGAAGGCAACTGCCAATAAGGCTGCTCCCAAGGCCAAGACAGGCGCCGTTAAGGCATCTGGCAAGGACGCGTAACAAAGCCGTTACCGCTGTAATTACCCGCCCCGTCGGGGCGTAGGATGTAAGTCATAACCGTTCCGGGGGAACCGTCCCCGGGGGAAAGGAACGTATGAATAAGATCTTCGACAACAAGCAGGAGTTTACCGAGCTCTATCGCGATGCCGTCATGAGCATCAGCGGCAAGAGCGTCGAGGCCGCCAGCGACCTGGACCGCTTTAACGCCCTGGCCAAGCTCGTGGCCGAGAAGGCGCGCACTGTCGCCACCAAGAGCGACGCCCGCGTCACCGCCGAGGGCAAGAAGCGTGTGTACTACTTCTCGATCGAGTTTTTAATCGGCCGCCTGCTCGACAACTACCTGCTCAACTTTGGCGTGCGCGACATGGTCGCCGAGGCGCTCGACGACATGGGCTTTGACCTGTCCGTCATCGAGAACCAGGAGCCCGATCCGGCACTGGGCAACGGTGGCCTGGGCCGTCTGGCCGCGTGCTTCCTGGATTCCATGGCAGCCGAGGGCATTGCCGGCTACGGCAACGGCATGCGCTACCGCTACGGCCTGTTTAAGCAGGAGATTGTTAACGGCAGCCAGGTCGAGACCACTGACGAGTGGCTCACCCACGGCTATCCCTGGGAGGTCCGTCGTCAGGACAAGGCCGTGACCATCAAGTTTGGTGGCCGCGTTGAGGGCTTTGAGGAGGACGGCCGCACGTTCTACCGCACGGTGGATACGCAGGACATCCTGGCCGTTCCTTACGATATCCCCGTGGTGGGCTATGCCGGCGAGACCGTCAACAAGCTGCGCGTCTGGGCCGCCGAGCCGGTCGAAGAGCACTTTGACCTGGAGGCCTTCAACCGTGGCGACTATGCCCTGGCCGATGCCGAGCGCGCCGAGGCCGAGGCCATCAGCGCCATCCTCTACCCCAACGACGCGGGCGAGCACGGCCGTCTGCTGCGCCTGAAGCAGGAGTACCTGTTTGTCTCTGCCGGCATCTACAGCCTGCTCGACACCTTTGAGAAGGAGCACGGCGCGAACTGGGAGCTGTTGCCGCAGTTTGTTGCCATCCATACCAACGACACGCACCCCGCCATGTGCGGCCCCGAGCTCATGCGCATCCTCATCGACGAGAAGAAGCTCGAGTGGGACGACGCATGGAACATCGTGACGCAGGTCGTGAGCTACACCAACCACACCATCCTGCCCGAGGCTCTGGAGAAGTGGCCCATCGGCACGTTCTCCAAGCTCCTCCCCCGCGTGTACCAGATCATCGACGAGATCAGTCGCCGTTGGCACGAGTCGTTCGACACCACGAAGGACGGCTGGCAGGAGCGTCTGCGCCAGACCGCCATTCTGTGGGACGGCGAGATTCGCATGGCCAACCTGTCCGTGATCTGCAGCCATAGCGTCAACGGCGTGGCCAAGATCCACTCCGACATCATCAAGAACATCGTGCTCAAGGACTTCTATGCCCTGACGCCCGAGAAGTTCAACAACAAGACCAACGGCATCTCGCACCGTCGCTTCTTTGCCGAGGCCAACCCCACCTATGCCAAGCTCGTGACCGATGCCATTGGCGATGGCTGGCTCAAGGACGCCTTTGAGCTGGAGAAACTAAAAGAGTTCCAGAACGACACCGAGTTCCTGAAGGCCGTGGGTGCCTCCAAGCGCACCAACAAGGAGCGTCTGGCCGCCTACGTTAAGGCCGAGACCGGTCTGGTCATTGACCCCAACACCGTCTTCGACGTTCAGGTAAAGCGCTTCCATGCCTACAAGCGCCAGCTCATGAACATCATGAAGGTGATGGACATCTACAACCGTCGCATCGCCGATCCCAACTTCCACGTGACGCCTACGACCTTCATCTTTAGCGGCAAGGCAGCCTCGAGCTACACCTTTGCCAAGGAGACCATCCGCCTCATTAACTCCGTGGCCGACGTCATCAACAATGATGCACGCGTCAACGAGGTCATGAAGGTCTGCTTTATCCCCAACTTCCGTGTGAGCAACGCCCAGCTCATCTACCCCGCCGCCGAGATCTCGGAGCAGATCTCCACGGCCGGCAAGGAGGCCTCGGGCACGTCCAACATGAAGCTCATGATGAACGGCGCCATTACGCTGGGCACCCTCGACGGCGCCAACATCGAGATCGCCGACCTGGCCGGCCGCGAGAACGAGGCCATCTTTGGCCTGACCGCCCCCGAGGTCGAGCAGCTGTGGGCATCGAACAGCTACTTTGCTTGGGATACGCTAAACAACGATCGCGAGCGTCTGGGCCGCGTGATGGACGAGCTCAAGGACAACACCTTTGCGGGTCTTTCGGGCAACTTCGAGAGCATCTACAACGAGCTCATGAACAACAACGATCCCGACCTGGTCATGGCCGACTTCCGCAGCTACGTGGATGCGTGGGAAAAGCTCACTGGCAGCTACGGTGACCAGGAGACCTGGAACCGCAAGGCCCTGCTCAACACCGCCTCCTCCGGCTGGTTCTCGAGCGACCGCACCATTCGCGAGTACCGCGACGACATCTGGCACGCGTAAAGGCGCGCGAGTCCCCTTTGCCGCACGGCATTACTCGACGGGCGCGACCGAGCGCCGTGCCCGTCGCTAATGGGTTTAGGAACATCGATGACAGAAGGAGAGATCGATGAGTAAGAAAGAATGCATCGCGATGCTCCTCGCGGGAGGACAGGGCAGCCGATTGGGGGCACTTACCCAAAAGATCGCCAAGCCGGCGGTTAGCTTTGGTGGTAAGTTTCGCATTATCGACTTCTCTCTGTCCAACTGCTCCAACTCGGGCATCGACACGGTGGGCGTTCTGACGCAGTATCGCCCCTACCTGCTGCATGCCTATGTGGGCTCTGGCGAGGCGTGGGATCTGGACAGCCGCGACGGTGGCGTGTCGATCCTGCCGCCGTACGAGACGCAGACCGGCGGCGCCTGGTATGCGGGCACGGCCGACGCCATTACGCAGAACCTCGACTACATCAAGACCAACGACCCCAAGTACGTCCTGATTCTTTCGGGCGATCACCTGTATCGCATGGATTACCGCAAGATGCTCAAGACGCACATTGAGAACAACGCCGACCTCACGGTGAGCGTTATGCCCGTGCCGTGGGAGGAGGCCAGCCGCTTTGGCATCCTGACCACCGACCCCGAGGACGGCCGCATCACCAAGTTTACCGAGAAGCCCGAGAAGCCCGATTCGAACCTCGCGTCCATGGGCATCTACATCTTCTCGGCCGACGTCCTGATCGAGGCGCTCGAGGAAGACGCTCTGGACCAGCGCTCGAGCCACGACTTTGGCAAGGACATCATCCCCAAGCTGCTCGGCGAGAACAAGCGCCTGTACAGCTACGAGTTCCACGGCTTTTGGAAGGATGTCGGCACCATCGCCAGCTTCCACGAGACCTCGATGGACCTGCTGGGCAACAACCCCGAGTTCGATCTGTTTGACAAGCACTTCCCCATCATGTCCAACATCACCACGCGTCCGCCGCACTACATTGGCCCGGACGGCCGCCTGGACGACTGCCTGGTCTCCAACGGCTGCAAGATCTACGGCACCGCTCGCCACTCGATCCTTTCGACCGATGTCATCATCGAGGAGCGCGCTGTGGTCGAGGACTCCGTGTTGCTGCCGGGTGCGCACGTTAAGAGCGGCGCGCACATCTGCCGCGCTATTTTGGGCGAGAACTCCACGGTCGAAGAGGGCGTGAAGCTCGGCTCTGTCGATACCACCAAGGATACGGCCGTCGTTGGAAATGACGTCGTTATCGGGAAGGGGGAATGATCCGATGATCAATCGCAAGGCCATCGGCTATATCACCGCTAACTACTCTTCGACCTACGGCAGCGTGCTGCTCAAGGACCGCCCCATCGCGTCCGTTCCGTTTTTGGGCCGCTACCGCCTGATCGACTTTCCGCTGTCCAACATGATGAATGCCGGCATTAAGACCGTCGGCGTCGTCATGCCGGGCAACTACCGCTCGCTGATCGACCACGTGGGTTCGGGCAAGGACTGGGGCCTGGATCGCAAGAAGGGCGGCCTGTTCATGGTGCCCGGCAACGCGTATGGCACCACCAAGGGCGGCATGCGCTTCCTGCTGCGCGACATCATCTCCAACAAGACGCTGTTCCAGCGCTCGGACAAGCCCTATGTTGTGATGATGGGCACCAACATCATCTTTAACATGGACCTCAACACCATCATCGAGGCGCACGAGAACTCCGGTGCCCAGATGACCGTTGTGTACTGCAAGGCCACGCGCAACGTTGATGACGAGACCAAGCTCGAGATTAACGAAAACGGCCGCCTGACGGGCGTGAGCGCCGGCGTCGTGTACGGCGACAACGCGTCTATGGACTGCTGCATCGTCAACCGCGAGACGCTGCTCGAGATTATCGACCACTACCAGGCCGCCGACTATCTGGACCTGCTCGAGGCACTCCAGGGCGACTTTGGCAACATCGACGTGTGCAGCTACGAGTACAAGGGCGAGGTCGTGGGCGTGTTTAGCGAGAAGTCGCTGTATCGCCGCAGCATGGACCTGCTCGACCAGACCGTGGCCGATCAGCTCTTCGATCCCGAGCGCCCGATCCTGACCAAGGCTCACGACGTGCCGCCTTCGCGTTATGCGACCGGCAGTCACGCGTGCAACTCGATCATCTCGGCCGGCTGCATCATCAAGGGCACCGTGCGCAATTCGATCCTGTCGCGCGGCGTCGTGGTCGAGGAAGGTGCGTCGGTCACCAACTCGATCATCAACCAGAGCTGCATCATCAAGAGCGGCGCCCGCGTCGAGAATGCCATTCTGGACAAGAACAACGTGGTTCCCACCAACACCGAGCTTCGCGGCACACCCGAGAACATCCTGGTGCTGGGCAAGGCTCCGTTAACTTCCGACACCACCATCGTACGTTAACGTTGGTACCGCAACATCGCTCGTAACATGTAGAATAGCCGCCCGGTTAGCGCCAGGCGGCTATTCTCGAATTGCAACATAGGAGACAATATGGCACAAACCAGCAAAAAGATTCAGATCGTGTTTGCCTCGGCCGAGTGCGCACCGTTTGTTAAGACCGGTGGCCTGGGTGACGTGGCGGGCTCGCTGCCCGCGGCGCTTGTGCGCGCCGGCGCCGAAGTTATCGTGATGGTGCCCAAGTACGCCACCATCAAGGACGAATACAAGGCGCAGATGGAGCACTTCTCCGACTTTTACGTGAGCCTGGGCTGGCGCAACGAGTACTGCGGTCTCGAGAAGCTCGAGCACGACGGCGTCACCTATATGTTCATCGACAACGAACGCTACTTTGCGCGCGACTATCCGTACGGCTTCTTTGACGACGGCGAGCGTTTTGCGTTCTTCTCCAAGGCCATCACCGAGAGCCTGCAGCACCTGCCGGCCGGCTTTGAGTGCGACATCCTGCACTGCAACGACTGGCAGACGGCACTGGCGCCCGTGTTTTTGCGCGAGTTCTACCAGGGCTTGCCGCTGTACGACCGCGTCAAGACCGTGTTCTCGATCCACAACGTGGCGTTCCAGGGCCAGTTTAGCGACACCGTGATGGAGGACATCCTGGGCGTGGCGCATATTCCGGCGGCCGCCTCGCAGCTGCGTTGCGACGCCTGCAGCATCAACTACATGCTGGGCGCGCTGCGCTATGCCGATGCCATCACCACGGTGAGCCCCACCTATGCCAACGAGATCCAGACGCCCGAATTTGGCGAGGGCCTGGACGGCGTGCTGCGCGAGCGCTCCTATGCGCTGCAGGGCATCCTCAACGGCATTGACGTGGCAGGCTTTGACCCGGCGACCGACAAGCGCATTGCCGCCAACTACACCGTGGAGGACCGTTCCGGCAAGGCCTTGTGCAAGGCCAAGCTGCAGGAAGAGCTAGGGCTCGAGGTGCGCGACGACCGCCCGCTTATGGTGATGGTCACGCGTCTGACGCGCCAGAAGGGCATGGACTTGGTCATGTACGCGCTCGACCGTATTTTGGCCGGCGGCGTGCAGGTGGCCGTGCTGGGCACTGGTGACCGCGACTACGAGGACGGCCTGCGCTATTTCCAGGACAAGTACCGTGGCACCATGGCCGCGCGTATCGAGTTTGACCCGGCGCTGTCGCAGCGCATGTATGCTGCCGCCGACATGTTCCTGATGCCTTCGAAGTTTGAACCCTGCGGTCTGTCGCAGATCATCGCCATGCGATACGGCACGCTGCCCATCGTGCGCGAGACCGGTGGCCTTAAGGACACCGTGATCCCGTACAACGAGTTTACCGGCGAGGGCACGGGCTTCTCGTTTAGAAACTTTAACGGAGATGAGATGGGCGACGCGGTGTTCCGCGCGGCGCGCCTGTTCTGGGATAACCGCGACGCTTGGAACCAGCTGGTCACGCAGGCCATGAGCCAGGACTTTAGCTGGACGCGCTCGGCCGACAAGTATCTGGACCTGTACTTCTTTATGCATCCGGAGATTGAGAGGCCGGCGGCTGTTGTGGAGGCTGCGGCTGAGCCCGAGGTTGTGGCCGAGCCCGAGCCCAAGGCCGAGGTCAAGCCGGTTGAAGCTGAGCCCGCAAAGGCCGAGCCTGAGGTGAAGGCTGAGGTTGCTTCTGAGGCAGAGGCCGAGGTCAAGCCCGCTGCAAAGCCCGCAGCTAAGAAGACCACGACCCGTAAGACGACCGCCAAGAAGGCTACGACGACCAAGGCTGCTGCGTCTAAAACGACGGCTGCCAAGGGAACGACCACGCGCAAGCGCACGACCGCCGCTGCCAAGAAGGCCGCCGAGGCCGAGGCTGCTCCCGAGGTAAAGGCCGAGACTCCCGCCGTTGAGGCCAAACCGGCCGCCAAGGCTCCGGCTAAGACCGCTGCCAAGAAGACGATCACGACCGCCAAGAAGGCAACAGCTGCCAAGACCACCACGCGCAAGCGCAGCACGACTACGACCAAAAAGACCACGACTAAGGCCGCAGCTACCAAGGCAGAGGCTAAGCCCGCCGCCGTCAAAGAGGAGCCCAAGCCCGAGGTAAAGCCCGAGCCGGCACCGAAGGCCGCCGAGGTCAAGGCTAAGACCAAGGCTGCCCCGAAGGCAGAGGCTAAGCCCGAGCCTGCCAAGGAGACCCCGGTCTCCCCCGCCGCTCCGGCAGAGGAAAAGGCCCCGTCCAAGAAGACGTCCGTCCGCAAGGCCACGGCTGCCCGAAAGCGCCGCTAGCCCACAGACGATCCAAAACCTCATCAAACCCTAAGCAAGGGGCGCTCCAACCGGGCGCCCCTTCTCTGTAGAAAGTGGTAAAACGATTTTCTAGGACAACCGTTCGCCGATGATAAACGGATGTTGTTTATACACCCTGTGTACAACAGATATACTTACATCCTGTGCGTAAAGCCCATGGCCCGCAGGCCGTGATTCTATTGAACTGGACCGTACTATGAGATTGATACACAACAGCCGTCTGCCGCAGTTTCGCACTCCGTTTGGCGCTGTGACCACTGGAACTTCCGTTTCGCTGTCGGTAATTTTGGAGGATGCCGACCCCAACCAGGCAACGCTTACCCTGCGTACCTGGGTCGACGAGATTGGGGAAACTCTGTATCCCATGACGCACGAGGGCGACGGCATCTTTACCGCCGAGCTAGAGTGCACCGAGCCCTGTCTTATCTGGTACAGCTTTATATGCAATATCGAGGGCCAGCCCGAGGTCCGCTTGGGCGCACCGCAGGGACGCACCGGCGGCGAGGGCGTAACCTACGACTACGCCGAAGTGCCGTCGTTCCAGATCACCGTCTACAAGCACCGCGAAGTTCGACCCGAGTGGTACGAGCGCGGTATGGTCTACCAGATCTTCCCCGATCGCTATGCCCGCGACGAGCACTGGCGCGAGCGCACGCTGGCCGAGGTCGAAAAGCCGCGTCGCGGCATTCAGCGCCGCATGGTCGAGGACTGGAACGAGCCGCCCGTATACGAGCGCGCCGAGGACGGCTCCATCAAGACCTGGGACTTTTACGGCGGATCCCTCAAGGGCATACAAGAAGACCTGCCTCGCATCGCCGAGCTGGGATTTACAGCCATCTACCTCAACCCTATTTTTGAAGCCGCGAGTAACCACCGCTACGACACCGCCGATTACACAAAGATCGATCCAATTCTGGGCACCGAGCAGGACTTTACTGAGCTGTGCGAGGCGGCCGAGAAGCTGGGCATTTCCATCATTCTCGACGGTGTGTTCAACCACACGGGCGACGATTCGATCTACTTCAACCGCTACGGCAACTACCCCGGCGTGGGCGCGTGGCAGAGCGAGGATTCGCCGTGGCGCGATGCGTTTTATTTCCATGAGGACGGCTCGTACGACTGCTGGTGGGGCGTGGGCAATATGCCCGCCATCAATGAGAGCTCCGAACTGGTACGCGAGCGGCTCCTGGGCAAGGACGGCGTGATCCGTAAATGGCTACGTGCCGGCGCCCATGGCTGGCGTCTCGACGTGGCCGACGAGCTTTCCGATGATTTCCTGACCGAGATCAAAAAGGCCGTGCTAGCTGAGAAGCCCGACGCGCTGTTGCTCGGCGAAGTCTGGGAAGATGCCTCTAACAAGATCAGCTATGGCCATTTGCGTCGTTACCTGCAAGGATCTGAGCTTGACTCGGCTATGGATTATCCCTTCCGCGACATGGTCATCGGCTTTTTGATGGGCTACAAGAATGCCTTCCAGGCAGCCGAGGATATCGAGACCCTGCGCGAGAATTATCCGCGCGAAGCCCTGTCCTGCGCGCTCAACCTGCTATCGAGCCACGACCGCCCACGCATCATCTCGGTGCTCGGAGGCGGCCCTGACGAGTCGCAGCTACCCGAGTGCGAGCGCAGCAAGTGGCGCCTGGACGAAAACTCGATGGACCTGGCCAAGAGCCGTTTTTGGCTCGCAACGCTCATGCAGATGACGTTCCCCGGCGTGCCTTCGATTTACTATGGCGACGAGTACGGCCTTGAGGGCCTGACCGATCCGGGCAATCGCCGAACGCTGCCTTTAAAGGAAGACCTGCACGACTTCGATACACTCGCCATCCTTAAAAACGCCTCGGCCGTGCGCCGCGCCCTGCCATTTATGGTAGACGGCGAGATCAAGGCCTTCGCGCTCAACGACGAGGTACTAGCCTACACGCGCACCGGTAAAGACGGTGAGGCCGCAACGGTTATCATCAACCGCAGCCTGCGCAATTCGCACCGTGTGACCATTCCGGCGCTCGGCGAATGCGCAAGCGACGTGATCAGCGGCCACGAGTGCGAAATCCACAACGGTACCGTCACACTCGATCTGTATCCGCTGGGGTCGTCGATCATCTATCACTACGCCGAGCAACGTCTACAAGAGCCGCTTGATCACGGCGCGGGTGTCGTGTGCCATATCACCTCGGTGCCCAGCGACGATGGCAAGCCCGGTACGATCGGTGCTCCCACGCGTCGCTTTATCGACCATCTGGCCGCCATGGGCATGCGCTACTGGCAGGTCCTGCCCGTCAACCCGACGGATTTCTTCCGATCCCCTTACGCCGGTCCCTCGGCCTTTGCGGGCAATATCGATCTGCTGCCCGAAAGCCACGAGGAGCTGGCCGCCGACTTTGTTACCTGGAAGGCTCGCGGCGGTGAGGATGCCGACCCGCTGTACACGGCGTTTAAACATCGCAACGCCAACTGGCTCGAGAAGTACTGCGTTTACATGGCCGTTAAGAAGTACTTTGAGGGCGAGTCGCGCCACGATTGGCCGGCAGATGTCGCGCGCTACAACGAGCATCTGATCGACGACAAGCGTTTCCACGACGAGGCCGAGCTGCAGGCGTACATGCAGTACCGCTTTGACCTGGCCTGGTGCGAGCTTATGAACTATGCGCACAAGAAGGGTATCGAGGTCATCGGCGACATTCCTATGTATGTCTCGGACGATTCGGCCGATGCGTGGAGCGAGCCCGAAAACTTCTGGCTGTCCGATACCGGCAAGACGATTGAGATTTCCGGTGCGCCGCCCGACAACTTTGCGCCCGAGGGCCAGGTGTGGGGCAACCCGACGTTCCGCTGGGACCACATGAAGCAGAACGGCTATAGCTGGTGGATGGATCGCCTGCGTCGCGCGTTCTCGCTCTACGACCGCGTGCGTCTGGATCACTTCCTGGGATTCCACAGCTACTTTAGCATTCCTGCGGGCAAGGACTGCGCCGACGGTCGCTGGCTGGCGGGACCGGGCAAAGACCTGTTCCAGACCGCCTACGATGAGCTGGGTCCGCTCAACTTTATCGCTGAGGACTTGGGCTATCTGACGCCTGGCGTTCGCGCCATGGCTTTGACCTGCGGCTTCCCCGGAATGGACGTGCTGGAGTTTAGCGACTACGACGTTCGTTGCGGCGTGCACCCCACGCCAGGAAAGATCCTGTACACCTCGACGCACGATACGTCGACGTTGGCCGGGTGGTGCACGCGTTCCTTTGCGGACGGCGATGGACCGAGCGGTGTCGAGGTGGCGGCCAAGCTGATGAGCGACGCGCTGGCAAGCGACGCTCCCCTCGTGATGATGCCGCTGCAGGATGTTCTGGGGCTAGGCGACGTCGCGCGCATGAACGTTCCGGGCGTGGCCACGGGCAACTGGACCTGGCAGGCTGACGAGGCCGACGTTGCGGCCGCCGAGGGCAAAACTGCGCAGCTCCTGCGCGACACCCATAGATTCTGGGGCGAGGCGTGATAAAACGCCCGATATAGGGTACAGTACAGACGTTTGAATTTTTGCGGGCAGAGTAATCTGCCCGCTTTGTGCTGAAAAGGAAGTATTATGGCGCGCTACGATTACAAGTGCTCGAGCTGCGGCAACGTGTTTGAGGTTGAGCATCCCATGTCCGAGACTCCCGAGGTCGTTTGCCCGAGCTGCGGCGCTCCGGCGGCCAAGACGTTCTCGGCCAACGGCATTAAATTTGAGGGCAGCGGTTTCTACAACACCGACCAGCGAAGCGGCGGCTCAAGCACCAGCGCCACCAGCGGCTGCTGCGCCAATTGCCCGCACAACCACTAACAGCCGAGCAACCAACCACACGCCAACATAAACACAAACGAGGGCGGCCTGCGACTACACCAGTCGCAGGCCGCCCTTTTTCGTAATGTCAACGCCTTTGCGCCAATACGGTCTGGGTAGCTAAAATAGCCCCGTCCCAAATTAGCTACTTTGGCGGACCAGGCGAGCGCAGAAGTGGCCGTCGTAGGAGTCGGCGTTTACCGGCACGCTTTGGAAGAGGCCTCGATCGTTTTGGCGTACAGAAACGAGCTTCTTGGCCTGCTCGAAGTCGGGCAGTTGCAGAATCTGTGCCCCGGAAAGCGGTGCCATGGTAAAGCCGGCACCCTCGGGAGAAGCAAGGAACGCGTCCACGACCTGCGTGTTCTCCTCGTCGAAGACCGAGCACGTCGCATAGATGAGTTCACCGCCGGCAGCCACGCGCACGGCTGCTTCCTTGAGCATTGCCAGCTGCAGCTTGGGCAACTCGGTCGTAACGTCATTCTCAGTTAGGCGCCATGGGATCTCGGGATGACGGCGCATGGTGCCGGTGCCCGAGCACGGTGCATCGATAAAGACCGTGTCGAACTTTACCGGCTCGCCAAGCATGGCATCAAACGATGTGAGCACCTCATCAAGCTCGCAAGCATCGCCCGAAACCGTACGAACGCCCTGAATACCGGCCTTATGCAGGCGAGCGAGATTCAGATCGCACTTGCGATCATGCAGATCGAGCGCCGTATGCTGACGCTCATAGCCCGCACGCTTGGCCTGGCACATCATCACATAGGTCTTGGTGCCACGGCCGGCGCCAATCTCAAGGCAACGCCCAGGACGGGTCGCCGCGGTCGCGATAAGCTGGGCATTGAGATCCGAGGCCACGGCCGCAGCGCGCTCAAACAGGCCCGATGCAACCGTGACCTGCGCATCGACCGGAGCATGGCAGCCCGGGAAGACAGGCGTAACGAGCTGCGAGATATACGGATCGGGCTTAGTCGCAAACGCATTCTCGTGCAGGGCCAGCGGCGCGGGGGCCAGATTGCCGGCAAAGTTAAGCGCACCCTCTGGCGTGTCAAACGACGCCATAATGCGAGCGCACAGCCAACGCGGCAGACCCATCAGGCGCGACAGACGGACCAAGCGCCGCTCAGGCTCATCCACATCGGACGCAGTAGCAAAGTCCTCAACATTGTCCGCAACCTTGTGCAGCACGGCATTGGCCAAGCCAGCGGCGGACTTAGCACCGCAGCGAACCAGCTCAACACCCTGACTTACGGCAACGCGGCCAGGCGTATGCAGATAGAGCATCTCGAAGACCGAGATACGAAGCGCCATGCGAACACGCGGTGCAACCTTTTTGGGCTTATCGAGAAACTGGTCGAGCAGCTCATCCAAAATGCCCTGCGTGGCGGCAACGCCCAGCGCCAAGCGGGCAGCAAAAGCGGAATCGCGCTGGTCAATAGCCTTGGCCGATGCGCGAGAGGACAGCACGTCACGTGCATACATGCCGCGGCGGTCAGCTTCCATTAGCACATCGAGTGAAAGCTTGCGTGCAGGAGACAGCTTGCTCACGACAAAACACCCCAGATAAGATCGGCACCCTGCAGGCCAGCAGCCCAAGCAGAAGCGGCCATAGCACGCTTGCCATCGGGCTTAACTTCGAGCAACTCAACCGTGCCATCGGAAAGACCAAGGTAAACACGCTTGTTCCTAACGTCAACGGCGCCCTCTCCAAGCGACACATCAGCCGGCGCAGCATCGAGCACGCGCACGGTCTTACCGGCAATCACGCAACGAGCAGGCGCGGTATCGGACGAAGCCAGCACATGGCGCACGCAATCAAGCGCCGCCATGTGCGGATCCAGGCGCATCTCCTGCTTAGAAATCTTGGCAGCATGAGTGACGAGCGCCTCATCCTGCTCAGTCCAAACAGCCGAACCATCGGCAAGCGAGGGAAGCGTATCGGCAAGCAACTTGCCGCCAAGCTCACCAAGCTCCATGGTCAAAGCCTCGGCATGCTTACCGGCGACTGACGTAGACGCCTGGGCGCAATAAGCGCCGGTATCCACGCCATGCCCAATGCGCATGATAGAAACGCCAGCAATCTCATCACCAGCGAGAATCGCACGCTGAATAGGAGCAGCCCCACGCCAACGAGGCAGCAGGGACGCATGAACATTCACAATACCGAGCGGCGCCATATGCAGCACCTCATCGGGCAAAATGCAGCCATAGGCAGCCACACAGAAAATGTCAGCCTGGGCAGCCCGGAGCGCCTCAACAACCTCAAGCGTCATACGATTAGCTTCAACAACAGGCAACCCCAGCTCAAGCGAGCGAGCCTTAACAGGAGACGGCTCCAGCTTCTTACCACGCCCACGAACAGCATCAGGACGAGTAACAACAAGTGCAATCTCATTCCCAGCCTCAACAAGCGAAGTCAAAGAAGGCACAGCAAAATCAGGCGTACCCATAAACACAATACGCATATAAGTTTGTCTCCTCTCAATAACGAGCCGAGACGGCTACAAAAAAGCGTTCCAGGTCGCAAGCGCACCCAGCCGCAAGAACAGTTCAACAAAGACAAATATACCCAAAAACAAAGAAAGAGCCGCATAAAAGCAGCCCTCCCAACAAAGCACCTATCAGCGAAGACGCCCTTCCCTGGCCCGACGGCACCCGGGCGAGTCAAGCAGCGTCAACGTAGTCCCCGGGGCGCCC